>JAJRXN010000078.1 GCA_024276295.1 Acidobacteriota bacterium | reverse complement strand
GCGAAGGCCGTCGCGCGACGACCGCCGCCGGTGGCGGCCCGAGAGTTCGGTCCGCTCGTCGCCCGTCGTGCACAGCGCTCGGCGCGCGGCGAGCGCGCGCGCGATCTCCGCACGGGCATCCGCCGGCGACGGTCTGCCGAGCCGATCCTCGATCCTCCGCCGCAGGTCCGCCGTGCGCGATGGCCGCCGGGCCGGCTTCGGACGCAGGCAGCGCGCGATCGTCCGCGAGAGCCAGCGCGGGCAGTCGCCGCGCAGGCTGCGGATCCGCGGGTACTGCCCGCCGCGGATCTGCTCGAGCAGCGTCTGCTCGCCTTCCGAGCCGTCGGCGTCGAACGGCGGGTGGCCCGCCAGCAGCTCGTAGAGCAGCACGCCCCAGGCGAAGAGGTCGGCGCGGGCGTCGGCCCGCTCTCCGCAGAGCTGCTCGGGCGCCATGTAGGGAGGCGAGCCGATCATCATGCCGGGCCGGGTCAGCCCGTCGCCGCGCGGTGCGAGGGCGATACCGAAGTCGCCGACCTTGACCTCGCCTCCGACACCGATCAGCACGTTCGACGGCTTGAGATCGCGATGCACGATCCCCCGCGCGTGGACCTCCTCGAGCCCCCGGAGGATCTCCAGTCCGACGAGCGCGGCGACGCGCACCGGCAGGGGACCCGAACGCTCGAGCACCGCGCCGAGGTCGCGCCCTTCGACCAGCTCGGTGGCGATGAACGGCCCACCCCGCCAGACGAAGCAGTCGTAGACCGCCACGACGTTCTGGTGGTGGATGCCCGCCGCGACCCGGGCCTCGCGGAAGAACCGCTCGACCTGGTCGTCGTCCCCCAGCAGTTCGCGCCGAAGCTGCTTGACGGCCGCGGGACGATCGAGCGCTTCCTGCCGGGCGGCATGGACGACTCCCATCGCCCCCTCGCCGAGGACACGTTCGATCAGGAATCCGCCGAGAGTCCTGCCTTCGAGTGTCGCCACCGCTTCGGCCTGTCTCTACGACTCGTCGAGGATCAGCTCGTAGACTTCGGGCTCGTCCTCGCGCTCCTCGACGAGAAGCTGGAACTCCACTTCGCCGAGGCTGAAGCAGTCCCCCGGTTCGAGATCGGCCGCATCGACCCGGTGCCCGGCGACGGTCACGCCGTTGGTGCTGCCGAGATCGCGCACCCGGAATCCGCCGGTGGAGAGGTACTCGACCACGGCGTGCTGGCGCGAGAGCGACGGGTCGGCGATCCGCAGGTCGGCCTCGCTGCCGCGGCCGATCACGGTGCGGGGCTGTCGCAGCGCGAGTCTCGTCCCCGCTTCGGGCCCGTCGAGAACCGCCAGCGACGATTCGAACGCCTGGCGATGTTCGCTGAACGAGAGACCGGAAGCCGTGCCTCGCAGGTTGCGCGTCAATCCGTCCCGCATCGGATCCTCCACGGTCGGGACGACCAGGGCAGGAACCGCCCCCCCGTTGCGTTCTACCCCGATGGGTGGAGCCGGCCGTCCGGCAAGTCAAGCCGGAACCGCCGCCCCGGTTCGGGCCGGTTCGCACCTGTCATCGCGGGCCGCCGATCTTAAGAAGGAGTCCCGGGTCGACCGTCGCCCGGGGCGCCGGCCGGCCCGGACGGGAGGAGACCACCATGCGAGTCGAGACGACCTTCGACAGCATCGAACCGGATGCCCGGACGCGGCAGATCCTCGAGCGCGAGATCGCGCGGATCGAGCGCCGGGCACGGACCTTCCCGCCCGAACTCGCCCGGCTGCGGATCCGGCTCGCAGGTCACGGCAGCCCCCACCCGAAGCTCGTGGAAGCGCAGGTGGCACTCGCCACCCCGGCCCGCGTGCTCGAGGCGCGGGCCGAGAGCCGGGACGCGCGGACGGCGATCCACGAAGCGTTCGAGGAACTCCGCCGCCAGCTCGAGCGGCTCAAGGCGGAGCTGCGGCGCGAGGGAGCCTGGCGACGACGGGAGCGGCGTGCCCGGCTGCGCGAGCGGATCAAGGCCGTCCCGGGGCGGGATCTCTCGGCAATCGAAGCGGAACTCGGACGCCCGGCCCTCGAGGAGGCGCTCGACGGACTGACCGAGCGCGTGCGGCGCGAGGTGACGTTCCGCGTGGCCGAGGGCGACATCGACCCGCTGCTGGCCGACGCCGGGGACGTGGTCGATCAGGTGATCGCGCGCGCCGCCGAGAGCTGGCCCGACCGGCCACGCGAGACGGGCGTCGATGCGTGGCTCTGGTCGCTCGCACGGCAGGAGTTCCGCCGGCTGATCTCCGAGACCGCGGCGCGGCGCGGACAGGAAGGTCTCGAGCAGCGCGTCCCGGCGACGCCGGAGGCCGAGCGGGTCTCGACCCTCGGCGCGGAAGTGCTCGACTTCTGGCAGCCGGACGAGATGCTCTCGCTGGCCGACCTCCTCGACGATCCGACGCTCCCGCTGCCCGAGGAGATCGCCGAACGCGAGGAACTCGGACATCGTGCTGCGCGGGCCATCACCGCGCTGCCGGCGTCGTGGCGCGAGCCGTTCCTGCTGGTCGCCGTCGACGGCCTGCGGGTCGAGGAGGTCGCCTGGGCCCTCGGGCAGACGCCTGAGGAGATCACCCGCGCGGTGGCCCAGGCGCGGTCGTTCCTGCGGGAACGGCTGCGCTGACGCGCCGTGCCCCGACCCGGGGGGGGCGTCCTACGCGCCGGCCTGGGCCGTACGTGCGTCCTGGAGCGCGGCGGCCCGCGTCAGTTCGGCGATCTGCTCCTCGAGTCGCGGAATGACCGTCTCGCGGGTGTACGTGATGTAGTGATGCCCAGCGATCGCCTGACCGAGCGCCCGGCCGATCTTCGTCGGATGCTTCAGCGCGACCCAGCCGAGGAACTGCCGGTAGGCGCGCCGGTAGCCCTCGGCACGCCCCTGCGAGAGAAGCGAGCGCAACGCGGCACCGTACTCGACCAGCGTACGCGGCCGCGCGGCGAAGCGCGTCGGCTTCCAGATCTCGAGGTTTCGCTTGCATCGCTCGAAGTAGACCGACGGCTCGTAGAGCGTCTCGAGGACGTGCTTGTAGCCGCGGAGCAGCGTCAGCGGGTCCATCTTCGTCACGAAGTTGGTCAGCCCGAACTGGTCGCCGCCCTTCGGCACCTCGATCAGCCGGCCCTCGCCGACGAGCCGCTCGTGCAGCTTGGTCTTGGGCAGGGCGTGGAGCATGCCGATCATCGCGTACGGAATCGCGGCGTTCTGCACGAAACGGATCATCCGGTCGAAGATGTCGTGCCCCTCGTTGTCGAATCCGATGATGAATCCCGCCCAGACGTCGAGTCCACGTTCGAGCAGGCGATGGACGCCGGTCGCGAGATCGAAGCGGGTGTTCTGGAGCTTGTGCGTCTCGCGCAGCGCGCTTTCGGAGGGCGTCTCGATGCACACGAACGCCGCCGTGAAGCCGGCGCGCGTCATCGCCTCGATCAGCGCGTCGTCCTGGACGAGGTTCATCGAGGCTTCGGTGTAGAACGTGAAGCAGCGGCCGTTGGCGTCACGCCAGCGAGCCAGATCCGGCAGCAGCTTGCGCACCGCCTTCTTGTTGCCGATGAAGTTGTCGTCGACGAAGAATACCTCGCCGCGAAAACCGGTCGCCCGCATCGCATCGAGTTCGGCGATCACCTGCGCGTTGGTCTTCGTGCGCGGGTTGTGGCCGAACAGCGTCGTGATGTCGCAGAACTCGCACGAGAACGGACACCCACGCGAGAACTGCAGCGCCATGTGGTGGTACGCGCCGCGCTTGAGCAGGTCGAAACGCGGAACCGGCGTGTGTTCGAGCGAAGGCTTGTCGCCCTCGCGATAGAACCGCTCGGCACGTCCCGCCTCGAGGTCCGCGGCGAGGTCGGCGATCAGCTCCTCGGCCTCGCCGATCACCACGTGGTCCGCGTCGTCGAACTGCTCGGGCAGCGCGGTGGCGTACGGGCCGCCGACGACGGTGCGCACGCCGAGGCGGCGGCAGCGGCCGAGCAGCTCGTGGAGCGAATCGCGCTGGGCGAGCATCCCGGTCAGCATCACGACATCGGCACGCCGGATCGTCTCGTCGTCGAGCGTCTCGACGTTGAGGTCGACCAGGTCGATCGACCAGTGGCGCGGGAGCATCGCGGCGACGGTGATCAGCCCCAGCGGAGGAATCAGGCAGCTTCTGCGCACCCACGGAAGGGCGTGCCGTTGGCTCCAGTAGTTGTCGGGAAACAGCGGATTGATCAGCAGCGCGCGCATCGTCATTCGTCCCTTTCGTCGATCGCTAACTCACATGAGCCGACGGATAAGGGTACGCCGACAGTGTCACGAAACAGCCACGACTTCGACCGAAAGATGCCGCGGCGCGGCAGCGGTCGCGTTCGCGCTCCAGCTTCGCACGAACACGCACCCGAAAAAAGAAGGGCGCCCTGCTCGGGGCGCCCTTCCCTGGTATCACCGGATCGAGCCGAAGCCCGCCCGGCAGGGGTCGTACGACGCGCTCAGTAGCGCGAAGGACGGCCACCGCCGCCGCCGCCCTGGCGGGAGCGGGCCTCGTTGACCTTGATCGTCCGACCGCCGAACTCGCGGCCGTCGAGGGCCCGGATCGCCTTCTTGGCGTCTTCCGGCGTCGCCGTCTCGACGAAGCCGAAGCCGCGCGGGCGACCCGTCTCGCGATCGTTGATCAGGTTGACCGAGGTCACGGAGCAACCTTCCTGCTCGAAGAGTTCGCGGACGCCATCGCTGTCCACGGTGAAGGGGAGGTTGCCGACGTACAGATTGGTAGACACTGTGACTGTTCTCCGGCCCGCCTGTGCGAGCCATGCCAAAGTCCCTGCACCCTGGATCGATCAGCCGAGACAAGGAGCGGTCCGGTCAGCCAGCGGGTCCTGACTGCGGCACGCTGCGCTTCCGTTTCTTTACGGGAGGTGGCTGCCGGGACTTGCAGGCAGTATCACCGCACCGGCGCGCCGCGTCAAGCGGATTCTTTTCCGGGGTTCGGAGGCCGCCGCCAGGGCGACGCCCGGGCTCCCCGCACATCAGTGTACGATGGACCGCACACCGGCCCCGCGGGCGGCGGGCGTGCCGGTCAAGGAGATCGCCATGATCGAGGTCGGCCAGACGGCGCCGGACTTCGAGCTTCCCGACCATCTCGGACGGACGCTCGGTCCCGGACGGTTCCGCGGGCGACGGCACGTGATGCTGCTGTTCTACCCGCTCGATTTCACCCCCACGTGAAGCCAGGAGGTGCCCGCGGTCGAGCGACTCCTGTCGCGTTTCCGGGGCGCCCATACCCAGGTTCTGGGTATCAGCGTCGACAGCATCTACTGCCACGCCAACTGGGCGGCGAGCCTGGGCGGCATCTCGTTTCCGCTGCTGGCGGACTTCCACCCGAAGGGGGCCGTCGGCCAGGCCTGCGGGATCTACCTCGAAGAGGCCGGCATCGACGACCGCGCCACGGTGATCCTCGATGCGGGCGGTACGGTGCGCCACGCCTCGTCGGTCACGCCGGCCGGCAAGCGTGACATCGACGAACTCGCCGCGCTGTGCGAGGAGATCGACAGGGCGTGGAGCGGGGAGCTGCCGGAGATTCCGGCGCCGTCCGGTCTCGACGGACCGGCCACTCTGTACGTCAAGAGCCCGTGCGGCTTCTCGCAGAAGGCCTTGCTCGCGCGGACGAACCTGCATTTCGAGCAGGCCGTGACGGTACGCAACGTCAGCGAAGATCCCGCGGCGCGCGACGAACTCGTCGCGCGGGCCGGCTGCGACCAGGCGCCGTGTCTCGTGCTCGGGGACCGCGTGATCCAGGAGTCCGACGAGATCGTCGCGCACCTGGCATCCCGCGGGACCGACATCGACTGACGACGGCGGGCTTCGGAGATCGTGATGGCGCGGATCGAGGTCACGCCGCGGATCGCGATCGACGACTCGGAGCTGTCGTTCGAGTTCGTCCGCTCGTCCGGCCCCGGCGGCCAGAACGTCAACAAGGTGGCGACGGCGGTGCAGCTCCGCTTCGATGCGGCGCGCTCGCCGTCGCTGCCGGACGACGTTCGCACGCGGCTGCTCAAGCTCGCCGGCCGGCGGGCCACCGCCGACGGCGTGATCGTCATCGACGCCCGCGGCGAGCGCTCGCAGGAACGCAACCGCCGTGCTGCGCTGGGGCGGCTTCTGGCGCTGATCCGGCGCGCCGCCCGCCGCCCGAGGCACCGCGTTCCGACCGCCCCGACCGCGGCCGGCCGCAGGCGCCGCCGCCGCGAGAAGGAGCGGCGCGCAAAGGTCAAGCGCGGCCGTCGACCGGTGGGAGACGACGAAGACTAGCGGCTCCACGATGTCCTCCCGCATCACGGCGACCAGATCAGACGCGCCGTGAAGGCACGGCCGGGGGCATCGATCTCGTCCCCGGGCCGCAGGTCTCCAACCGCCATCAGGGCCTCGCGCACGAGGTGCTCGTGGTAGGCCCGGTCCAGCAGATTGTCGATCCGGAAGGCGAGCCTCGCGCCATCGGACACCGGAACGCTCGCGGCCAGGTGCCACACCGCGTATCCCGGCGTCGCGTCCTCGCCGAAGGCGGGGTCGATGCGGCGCTGGGCACGGACGACTCGCACGCCCAGCTCGACGAACGTAGCCTTCCCGGCGCTCCGCCGCCAGCGCAGCGCCGCGCGCGCCTCGAGCGGCGGGATCTCCGGCATGGGAACGTCGCGTGCCGTGTCCTCGGCCAGGACCCACGACACGGCAAACGGCACGCTCCACGCCGACGCGACGCGCATGGAACCGGAGAGTTCGGCACCGACGAGCTGAGCCGTCGTGTTGACGTAGCCCAGGACGCGATCGACGACGCCGTCGCCGTTGACGTCGAGCCGTGCGATCGTCGTCGGCAGGATGAATCCGTCCACGCGATGGACCCAGGCCGAAAGCACGGCGCTCAGCGCCTTCCGCTGGTGCTTGAAGCCGATCTCCAGTTCCCTCGACGTCTCGTGACCCAGCGCCGGATTGCCGACCGCGAAGCCGCCGGGAGCCGGCGCGAACGCGTAGTACCGTTCCGTGATGCCGGCCGCTCGTTTCGAGGCCCCGAGCCCCGCATACCAGGTCACCCCTGGGCCGACCTGTCGTTCCACGAGCACGTTCCCGGACAGCAGATCCTCGCTCCGATCGACGTGCAGAGCCTCGTGGCCATAGAACCACGCGTAGTTCTCCAGCACCGTGCGCCCGCCGAGCCCCGCATCGCCCGTCGCCCGGGCCCTGCTGGTGACGTGATCCCAGCGGAGTCCCGCGCGAAGACGCCATGCCTGCCCGATCTTCGAGGAGAGTTCCCCGAACAGGCCGACATCGTCCTGGCGGGCATCGGGCCAGATGCGATCGGTAGCACTCATGCCGGAGGAAACCATCCGCCGCACACGTACGGCATCGCGTCGCAGCAGCTTCGCATCGAAGCCCGCCGTCAGGCTGGCGCCGTCGCCGATGCGCCACTCTCCCGCAGCGCGCAGCGTCGTCGTGCCGGCCGAGCTGTCGGTGCGCCCCTCCATCGTCTTGCGGTTCGGTCTGTAACGGTTGCTCATCACGTGATCGACGGCGACATGCCCGAACATCACGGACACTCTCTGCAGGGAACCCGTCCCCGTCCGCCACTCGCGGCCGACGCGTACGTGGTCGAGCGTCATCGACTCCGTGTCCATCGGCAACGCCGGGTAGTCGGCATCCGCGACGCGCGTGTGCAGTGCGGAGACCTCCCATGCCCCACCGTCGGCGGCTTCCCGGCGTCCCGCGAGCAACGCCGTCGACTCGTCCCGGCTCGCGGGAACCGTGAGTCCCGACGCCGTGTCGTAGTCGCCGAGTTCGCTGCGCGAAACGCCGGCGCGCCAGGACATCGGACCTGCGTCTCCCCGGATCCAGGCGGAGCCGAGAAAGCCGGACGGAGCGCCGCTCCGGGACAGATCGGCCCCGGCGACCGCTCGGCGACCGGCCTTGCCCGGAACCGGAACCGTACGCACGATGATCCGGCCACCGGGAGCCGTCGGCCCGAGCGTGACGGAAGGCAGCCCGCGGACGACCTCCACGCTCTCGACGGCGAACGCCGGCAGACTCGCCGCCGGTGGATCCATGCGTCCCGGACATGCGCCGTACATCGCGGCACCATCGACCTCCGTAGCCACGCGCTCCCAACCGAGACCACGGATCACCGGCTCCGGCGCGGTGGCGGCCCGGCGCACGGCGGTGACGCCGGCCAGTTCCTCGATGGCTTCGGCGGCGGTGAGGACGCCCGGCTTCTCGTGCAGCACCGAGGTCGCGTCGTCGCCCGTGGGCTCTGTCGAGCGACGGCGAACCTCGAGCTGCTCGTGGACCACCGGAGATCTGCCGGGGGCCTTTTCCTGCACATTGGGGGGATCCGGCTTCGTGCCTTCCGGATCGGATGCCGGCGTCGCCAGGACGGGCCAGCCGGCAGCCAGCAGCATCAGGGACAGCGCCCGCCACGCCTGTCGGCGTGCGTGGCGCGCGTTCATGTCGACCATCACGACTCCTCCTGCCACGCGGGAAAACGACCCGCGCGGACAGCGGACGGGCACCGAGCGTGCGCCCGGTGCGGTTCATCGGTTCTGCGTGTCGTTCCGGGAGGAGTGATCAGATCGGGATCTTCTCGGGGGGAGGGCCGGCCCACAGATCGCCGCCACGCTCCGTCGAGCAGGCGAGCGCGGCGATCCCGTCGCAGCGACCGGAAAGCCGCAGCGCCGTTCCAAGATGCATCGTGATGGTCTGCGGTGCGACGGCCTGCCGGTCGTCACCGCCGCAGACGCACTGCGCCAGAACCGCGACCTGCCGGCCCGGGGCATCGTGGCGCTGGTCGACCTGCTCCGGAACGGCGGTAGCTGCATCTCCGGTGGCGAGGCGTTTCGAGCAAGCAGGACAGGCGGCGCGCCGGCAGTGGGGACAGTGCCTGCTGTCGCCATCCCGGCAGGTGCACACCAGCGCGTTGCGGGACGTCCCGACGAGCAGGGAGGTCGCCGCCGCGACCGGCAGGATCGGCAGGAGGTACGCGAGGAGCACGACCGCCAGGACCGGCCACGGGGCAAGCACCCTCCCGATACGACGGTCTGCTCCCGGCTGCTCGTGCAGGATCACGATGCCTCCCGCTTCCGTCCGGTGCTGGACGACCGCAAGCTATCTCGCTCCTCGGCGTCCGGTCAAGGCCTTCCGTGCCAGCTCCGTGCGGGAACGGCAGGACCGCTTGCAGGAACGACCCGGCCGGATCCTGTTGATATTCGGAGTTGCCGCATGGTCGCCTCCTTCGTACGTTTCGCGACCGGGGGAGCAGGAGAGGTCATGTCCATCTCTCGCGTAGCTCGTCGCCGCCGCCCGTTCTTCCTCTCGTCACGGCTCGCCGCCTGGAACGTTCTGCTCGTCGCTCTGCCGGCGCTTGCCCAGCCGCAGCCGACACCGCCCGTGCGGGTCAACGACGACCCGCCGGGAGTCCGGCAGGTGGAACCGTGGGTCGCGATCGACCCGCTCGACCCGGCGCATCTCGTCCTCGTCGCGGAGGAATCCGAGAACCGCGACGTGAGCACGACCCGCGTCCGGGTGTTCGTCTCGGACGACGGCGGACAGACCTGGCGGACGACCGGACTGCTTCCGGGAGACAACACGCGCCAGGCCAACCCGTCGGTCTCCTACTGCGCGGACGGCGTCGTCTGGGCCGCGCTCCAGGACGTCAATCCCGGGATCACCTTCCAGACGTACCGCTCGCTCGACGGCGGCGTGACCTGGGAGACGCGCACGCCCGCCCGGCAGGCGGGATCGGCACTCGACAACCCGCTGCTGGTCTGCGACGACAGCAGCGGGCCGTTCAGCGGCAGGCTCTACGTCCGCTACAGTTCGATCGGCAAGCTCTACGTGGTCCACTCGGCGGACGGCGCGGCGACCTGGAGCGATCCGGTCCGGTTCGACGGAGGCAACGACCTGACGTCGAACTTTCCCGGCGAGATGACCGTCGGCTCGGACGGCTCGCTGTGGGTCGGCTGGGTCAAGAACGCGAGTCCTTCGACGATCCGCACCGCCGTTTCGACCAACGGAGGCGTGAGCTTCAACACGCCGCAGGACGTCGGACCGGTGACTCGCGTGCCGAGTTCGGACTACCGGCGCACCTCGCGTCCGTCGCTCGACGTCGATTCCAGCGGCGGGCCGTTCCACAGCGGCCTGCACCTGGTCTTCGGCGACTGGAACGGCAGCGAGTCGGACGTCAAGTACTCGCGGAAGACGCCGGGACCGGGAGCCTGGTCGCCGCCGGTGCGGCTGAACGACGATCCGCCCGGGAACGGCAAGGACCAGGATTTTCCCTCGGTACGGGTCGACCCGCTGGGAATCGTCCGGGCGATCTGGCTCGATCACCGCAACGATCCCGGCGACGGATCGGTCGAGGTCTACGCGATGACGTCGCGTGACTTCGGCAGTTCGTTCGAACCGTCCTACGCCGTCAGTGCCGAGCCGTTTCCGGTCCCGACCGGCGCCGGGGCGTTCCTCGGCGACCACCTCGGCATCGCCGTGTGGCGCCACGTCTTCCTGGCCGTTTGGCCCGACCGCAACCGCGACGACGGCGACCTGCTCGCGGCGAACGTCCGGGACTTCCCGTTCGACGAGGTGTCGGGACTGCGCGTCAACAAGGTTCCCGCCACGGAGGTCTCCTGGACCAGCCAGGACGGTCTCTACGGCGAAGCGACGGTGTACGACCTGGTCGGCGGAAACCTCTCGGACCTGCAGGCCGACGGCGGGTTCTTCGCCGTGAGCTGCCTGGCCGAGGACGTCGCGGACACGCCCTGGCAGGACGTCCGTCCGGACCCCGCCGCCGGCGACGGATACTGGTATCTCGTGCGCTCCCAGCAGGACACCAGCGAGAGTTCCCACGGGCAGTCGACGGCGCCGCCCGACCGTCGGATCCGGCTCGACGTCGCGCCGGTCTGCCTCTGATCGCGGACGGACCTCACGGCCCGACGGCCGGGTCGCCGGTCTCGAAGAACGCGCGCATGCACTCGGGGGCGGGTTCGAGGCGGAACAGCTCCCACATCGCCCGCGAGTAGCGCTCCGGCAGGTAGCGGCCCCAGAGCTTGACCGGCAGTTCGTCGATCTCGATCGTCGGCGCGACGGCGAGCGTCAGCAGGTACTCGAGCAGGAACGCCGCGTTCTGCGCGATCGGGCCACCGTACGCCGCACCGTGTCTCTGCTCGAGAATCCGTTCCTCGTGGATCGAACGGCCGAACTCCGACTCGAGGAGTTCGGGCAGCGTCGTCAGAATGATCTCGCAGCAGATCGTCCGCGCACCCTGCTCGACGTAGGCCGGAAACAGCCGCGCGAGTTCCTCGGGCGCGAGGCCGTGTCCCGCGAGGCGTGACCAGTCGAGGTGACGCCGGGACTCGATCACGTCGGACGGCGCCGGCAGGCGCAGTTCGACGATCAGATTGACGTCGTTGTACGTCCCGCGATGTTCCTCGCGCTCGAGGACCGTGACCCGTGGATGGCGCGCGATCGCCCGTTCCGCCCGCTGGAGATCCTGCTCGTCGCCGATCAGCTTGACTCCGAGCACGTCGTCGACGCGCAGGCGCTCGCGCTCGAGCGCCAGTTCGCCGGCGTGGATCGCACGCGCGATCTCCTGCTCGGCGCGGACGAAGTCGGCGATCATCGCCTCGGGCGGCGAGACGAGCTGGCTGAGCGACAGCCCCGCGCTGCGGGCGCGCTCGGCGGCGACCCTCTCGGCGGCGCGACGGATCTCGCCCGCCAGGCGATCGGCCAGGCGACGTGACGCCTTCTCGGCGATGCGCTTGATCCGCTTGATGCGGAACATGCCGATCGGCAGTCCGTCACTTCGCGTCGCCAGCAGCATCTCGACCGGTGTTCCCGGGAAGAACTCCTCGGGACGCTCGGCGTAGGCGCGGAACAGCTCCCGGGTCCGCGCGTCGTCCGCCGGGCAGGTCTCGACGAGCGCGTGGCGCAGGGCATCCTTCGTCTGGAAGCGGTGCCAGTCGACCGGGCCGGGATGAAATGCGCGGATCGTGTCGGCAAGGAACGACCGCACCGGCGGCGCGGTGATCAGCGAGTCGAACAGGAAGATCGACGTCACGCGTCGCCCGTCACCGGAGCGCGGAGCGTCGGCCAGCCAGCGGCCGGCGATCTCGAACAGTTCGTCGCGACGGGTGATTCCGGTGAGATCCATGACCGCCCCGCTCGCGTCGCGCCGGACAGCCCGGCCGCGCGCCAGGTCAGTCCGCCGGCACCTCGCGGACGTCACCCTTCGCCGCCCGGACGGCGTCTCCTTCGTCCGGGTGCCCGGCAGCCGGCGCCCTCGCGTGGTGCGCCGCGAGTTCGATCGCCCGCAGCAGGCTGTCGGGCGACGCGACACCGCGCCCGGCGATGTCCATCGCCGGGCCGTGCGTCACCGTGGTTCGCACGAACGGAAGGCCGACGGTGACCGCCGCGCTGTCGAACCCGCACATCATGCGCACCGCGACGACGGCCTGATCATGATGCATCGCGATCAGCAGATCGAACTCGCCCGCGGCGGCACGCGCAAACCCCTCGGCGGCGCCGAACGGACCCGAGACCAGCAGTCCCCGCTCGCGTCCGGTCTCGACGGCCGGTCCGATCTCGCGCAGCTCCTCCGTCCCGACACGCCCCCCTTCGCCACAGTGCGGGTTGAGCGCCAGTACGGCGACGCGGGGCGCGCGCCCGAGCACGCGGCGGAGGTACTCCTCGTAGAGCGTCAGCCGGTCCACGATCCGGCTCGTCCGCACCTTCTTTACCGCTTCCCGCAGCGGGAGGTGCCCGCTGACGAGCCCCGTGGCGAAGTCCTTGGCGAACAGGAGCGTCCCGACATCGCGGACCCCGGCCAGCCGCGCAACGAGATCGGTGTGCCCCCCTTCGTCGCCGGCGGCCATGGCGAGCGACTCCTTGTGGAGCGGTCCGTTGACGACGGCATCGACGACTCCCTCGTCGACGAGCGCCACCGCCCGTTCGACGGCCGCGCGTGCCGAACCACCGGCCGCGGCGGAGATGAGCCCGACCCCGTAGCCGTCCTCGCCGCACCGGCTCTCGAGCGCCAGCAGGTGCGGACGTGACCAGCGCGTCGAGCGCGGCGGCTCCGGAGCGACGGACGCAAACGGCCAGCGGAGCCTGATTTCACGGGCCGTCCGGCGCAGGACCCCCTCGTCGCCGACGACGAGGATCCGCGCCGCGGTGGAGCGCTCGTCGGCAAGCGCCCGCAGGACGAGTTCGGGGCCGATTCCGCAGGGATCCCCGACGGTCAGCGCGATGCGCGGTGCGGCGGAGCCGGTTGCTCCGTTGTGGGTGTTCTTCGCCATCCGGTCCCCAGCGGCTCGGTCCCGCCGCGAGGTCTCCGTGGTTGGCGGGCCCCGCTCCCCCCCGGAGCGGGCGAGCGCGGACGATAGCACGCAGCCGGAGCACGGACAATTACGGGGCGGTAAGGGTGCTCCCCGCCGGCGGCCGGCCCGGAATCCGCTCCAGGGTCTCAGCTCCGCACGATGGCGAGGCCCCGCCACGGTTCCGGCAGCCGGTCGAGATAGATGTCCCGCACCTCGATCGTCGCGTCATCCCAGAGCTGCCTGAGATACGCCTCGTAGGCCTCGCCGAATCGCGTGCGGCGGATCTCGTTCTCGCAGATCCCGCGCACCTCCTCGAACGGCTGGACCACGGCCTCGGTCCGCTCGAGCACGACGAGGATGTGCCAGCCGCCGTCGGTCTCGATCGGATCCGACACTTCACCGACGGGAAGCGAGTCCACCACGGCCGCGATCTCGGCGCGCAGGTCCTTCGGATCGACCGGTCCGATCTTCCCACCCAGGACCTTCGACGGCACCTCGGAGTACTTCTGGACGAGTTCCTCGAACGGGACGCCCTCCCGTGCCCTGCGGACGATCTCCTCGGCGTCCGCGCGGCGGGTATCGCGCTCGTGCGGTGTGCGTCCCTCGAGCACGATCTCGCGGAACGTCACCGAGGCCGAACTCGCGAAGCGGTCGCGGTGCTGCTCGTACCACGTTCGCGCATCCTGCTCGCTGACGCCGATCTGGCTGGTCACCTGGGCCTCGACGACGTAGCCGGGGGCGGCGCTCATCAGCAGGCGCTGCTCGAGTTCGGCTCGGGTCATCCCGTACTGTTCGAGCATCGCATCCAGCTCGGCCTCGTCCTTGATTCCCTGACGCTCGATGAACCGGTCGACCAGGTCCTTCTTGACCGCGTCGAGGTCGTAGAGCCGCTCCGCCTGCTGGACGAGCAGGCGATTCTGGATCAGTTCGAGCAGGACCTGCTGCCGGACCTCGTTGGCCTTGGCCGACATCGTCTCCGGCTCGAGTTCGCCGGCATCGCGCAGCACCGACGCGAGGAGCTGCTGTTCTCCTTCGATCACCTCGGAGAGCAGCACGACGTCGTCGTTGACCCACGCCACGATGTCCTCGACGAGCTGCTCCTGGCCGGCTGCCGGCGCCGGTGCGGCCGGGACCTGGACCTGGGCCACCGCGCCGCCGCAGGCCAGGACGGCCAGCGCACCGGAAACGAAGAAGCCTGCGAGTCGTGTCATGAGCCGTTCTCCTGGTCGACCGCATCGGCGCCGACACGCGGCGCACGGACGTTCTCCTGCCGGGCGAGTTCGGCGAGGCGGGCGGCCCGTGCGCGCTCCAGCTTCTCCTGGAACAGCCGGTGTCGTGCCACCTCCCGCTCCCGCTCCCGCCCGGGATCCGGATCGTAGTTGCGCGCCGTCACCTCGAAGAGGTACCACATGCCGCCGATCTCCACGGGCTTCGAGATCGCACCTTCGGGCAGGCGCTCGAGGACCCGGGACGCCTCCTGCGGAAGGCTGTCGAGCCGGCGCTGCTGGAGTTCCCCGCCGACGCCCGACTGCGAGATCTGGCGCGCCACCTCGTCGAACGGCTCCCGGCCGCGCGTAATCCGCCGGTGCGCCTCCCGGGCGGCCTCCTTCGTGTCGACCATGATCTGACGGAAGACGATCACGTTGCGACGGCTGAGCCGGCGCTCCTTCCCGAGCACCTGCACCACCTCGTCGTCTCCGACCTGGATCTCCCGGTACAGGACCTGCCGCTCGTACTCGCGGGCCAGCACGGTCCGCTCGGCCTCGCGCCGCACGGTTTCCGGAGGCTGATCCGGCGCGATCGATGCCAGAAGCTCGATCTCGGTCGCCAGCTCCTGCTCGGGGGCGTGCAGGCCGAGCCGCGCGGCGGCCCGCGCGAAGAGGATCTCCGCGAGGAAGTCCTCATAGAGCCGGGCGCGGACCGCGGCATCGATCTCCGCCGGAGCCATGCCGATCTCGCGCTCGAGAAACCGGTCGAACTCGCCGGGATCGACGAGGCGGTCGCCGATCCGCTCGATCCAGTCCGGTCGCGACGCCGGGTCGGGTTCGGCGGCCTTCCGGCAGCCCGCGGTCACCCACGCCGCGGCGACGATCGCCGCCCCGAGGGCCAGTCGGCGGCCCTTGTGCCGGGCGCTCATCCGGCGAGCTTCCGCAGGGCCAACGAGGCCGCGGCGATGCGGTCCGCCCCCGGGTCGGGCAGCCGGAACTTGACGATTCCGGCCGGTGTCAGCCGCACGGCGTCATCCTCCTGCATCAGCCGGACGATCTTATCCGGGTCGACGCGCGGTCGCTCACCGTAGCGCACGGCGACGCTGCCTTCGAGCCAGTCGATCGAGACCGCCCCCTGGGACGCCGCGAGCAGCCGCAGCCGGGCCAGCCGCACCAGATTGTGGACCTCCGGCGGCGGCGCGCCGAAGCGGTCCTCGACCTCCTCGGCCAGCGCGTCGATCTCCTCGACGCTCTCCGCCGCCGCCAGCCGCTTGTAGAACGAAAGCCGCTAGCCGGGAACCGGCACCAGAGACTCGGGGATCAGCGCCGGCACGCCGAGGTTGATCGCCACCGGCTCCGGTGCGTGGGGCAGGGCCTCGCCGCGCAGCCGGCGCACCTCGCGCTCGAGCATCCCGGCGTACATCTCGAAACCGACCGCCGCGATGTGCCCGGACTGCCGTGCCCCGAGAAACTCCCCCGCCCCGCGGATCTCGAGATCGAGCGCGGCGATCCGGAATCCGGCCCCGAGATCCGAGAACTCGACCAGCGCGGCGAGCCGGCGGCGCGCCTCCGCCGTCAGCTCGCGCCGCGACGGGATCAGCAGGAAGGCGTAGGCCCGCTGGTCGGAACGGCCGACACGCCCGCGCATCTGGTAGAGCTGGGCGAGCCCGAAGCGATGCGCCTGGTTGACGAGCATCGTGTTGGCGCGCGGAATGTCGAGGCCGTTCTCGATGATCGTCGTCGCGACGAGTACGTCGAGCCGACCTTGGACGAAGTCGAGCATCGCACGCTCGAGCAGTCGTTCGGGCATCTGGCCGTGGGCATGCCCGATGCGCGCCTCGGGAACCAGTTCGCGCAGGTCCGCCGCAACCTGCTCGATGTCCTCGACCCGCGGATGGACGAAGAACACCTGCCCGCCGCGGCGAAGCTCGTTGCGGACCGCCGCGGCGATGATCGCCCCCGACCACGGCACGAGCCGGGTCTCGATCGCGAGCCGGTTGCGCGGCGGCGTCTCGATCACCGACAGGTCGCGCACGCCGGCGAGCGACATCTGCAGCGTGCGCGGAATCGGCGTCGCGCTCATCGCCAGCACGTGCACGCCGGCGGCGAGCTGCTTGATCCGTTCCTTGTGCCGGACGCCGAAGCGCTGCTCCTCGTCGATGATCAGCAGACCCAGGCGACGGAACGTCACGTCGCGGCTGAGCAGCCGGTGCGTGCCGATCAGGATGTCGACCTCGCCGCGCGCGACCGCCGCAAGACGCTCGCGGACCTCCGCCGCCGAGGAGAAGCGGGAGATGACCTCCACCCGCACCGGCCAGGACGCCATTCGCGCCCGGAACGTCGCCAGGTGCTGGGCCGCGAGCACCGTCGTCGGGACGAGCACCGCGACCTGGAAACCCTCCTGGAGCACCTTGAAGGCGGCGCGCATCGCGACCTCGGTCTTGCCGTACCCGACGTCGCCGCACAGCAGGCGGTCCATCGGCCGGCCGGACATCAGGTCGGCCTTGATCTCGTGCAGGGCGGACTGCTGGTCCGGCGTCAGTTCGTGCGGGAAGGCCTGCTCGAACTCGCGCTGCCAGGGCGTGTCCTCGCCGAAGGCGTGGGCGCGCAGGGCGCGCCGCTCGGCGTAGAGCCGCAGCAGCTCGCCGGCGATCTCGGCCACCGCCCGCCTGACGCGGCTCCGGCGACGGGACCAGCCGGGCCCGCCAAGCCGGTCGAGCGGCATCAGGGAACGCTCGCCGGCCGAGTACTTCTGGATCAGGTCGAGCCGGGTGACCGGAACGTACAGCCGGGCTCCTCCCGCGTACTCGAGCAGCAGCAGTTCCTCCCCGGTGGCCGTCCGGGTCTCGAGGCCGGCGTAGCGACCGACGCCGTGGTCGACATGGACGACGAGGTCGCCCGGGGCGAGGTCGCGCAGGTCGGAGATGAACGCCCTTTCGGCGCGACGACGGCGCGGCGGTGGAGCCGGGTCCGGTCCGAAGACCTCGCGTTCGGCGAAGACCACCGGACCGTCGGGAACCAGGTCGACCCCCTCGTCGAGTCGTCCTCCGACGATCACGATCTCCCCCGGTCCGGGCGGCAGCGGCGCTTCGGGATCATCGAGCCGGGGAGCGAGTCCGCCCTCCTCGAGGATCTCGCGCAGGCGCTCGCGGCGACCGGCGGCGCGCGCCACGAGCACCGCCGGTCGGCCCGACCGGGTCAGCTCGGCAAGGCGCGGCGCGATCGCCTCGATCGGTCCCTCGACGGCCCCGACCGGCCGGCCGGCCAGCTCGACGACCTCGCGCCCCTCCGCGGGGAAAAGGACCTCACCGACGGTGAGCGGGGCCGCGGCCAGCCGCTCGCGGATCCGGTCGGGTGACTCGTAGAGTTCGCCAGGAGGCGGCCAGTCGATCCCCGAGGTCTCGAGGCGCTCGCTCCACGCGATCTCGCGTTCCTCGAACGACCGGGCGAGCTGCGTTTCGACCTCGTCCGGTTCCCAGCAGACGAGGCGCCCTCCGGCCAGCGTCTCGAGCGGCACCAGATCGTCGCGGAACGTCCGCGGCGCCGCCTCGACGCCGGCGAGCCGGCCGGACAGCGGCCCTGCCGTCGAGGAGGTCAGCCGCCCGTCGTCGAGCACGCGCCGGGCCGCCCCGAGCATCCGGTCGAGAAGCGCTTCCGCGCGCTCGGCATCGAGAGCCGCCTCCCGCGCCGGCAGCACGTCGACGCGTTCGATCCGGGCGGTCGTGCGCTGGGTCGAGGCATCGAAGCGCCGTATCGAGACGATCTCCTCCGCGTCGAGTTCCACGCGCAGCGGAGAGAACGCCTGTGGCGGCCAGATGTCGAACAGCCCGCCCCGGCGCGCGATGTCTCCCGGCGCACCGACCACGTCGACGACGCGGTAGCCGAGCCTGACCGCGGAGCGGAGCATCTCGTCGAGGTCGACCAGCTCGCCGACCTCGAGCGGCACGGCCCAGGAACGGATCACGTCGCGGGCCGGCACCGGAACGAGCAGCGCCTCGGCACAGGTGACGATCGCCGCGGGACGGTCGTCCACCAGCCGGTGCAGGGCGCCGACGCGCCGCGACGCGATCGACGCGTGGACCGGCAGCCCCCGGTACGGATCGGCATCGAGCGGCGGGAGGCGCTGGACGTCGAGACCGATCTCCGGAACAGCGTCCTCGACCAGCGCGGCGAGGCCCTCGGCCAGGCGGCGGGCGAGCCGGTCGTCCGGGGTGACGAGCAGCACCGGCCCCCGGGCGCCGGCGATCGCCCGCGCGAGGCCGATCAGCCGGCCCGTATACGAAAGCGAAGCGAAAGTCGCGGGCGCGGAGCGACCCGCCAGCGCGTTTTCGAGCCGCGCGCCGACCTCCCGGGGAAGCAGGTCCCGGAACCACGGAGGCAGTGTCTGCGCGCTCACGGCGGGCAGGATGGACCACCGCCCTGCCGAGTGCCAGCGTGTGGGCGGATCACGTCCCGGCTTTCGATCGAGCCCCCCCCGGTGGTAGCGTTGCCCCAGACGATCAGGGAGGTCCCACGATGACAAGAAACGTCGGAACGATCGACCGCGTGATCAGGATCGTCCTCGGTCTTGCGCTGCTGGCGCTGATCGTCCTCGTCGATGCGCCCTGGCGCTGGGTCGGTCTGGTGGGACTCGTGCCGCTGCTCAGCGCGGTCGCCGGATTCTGCCCGCTCTATTCCTTGCTCGGGATGAGCACCTGCCCGATGAAGAGCGGCGACTGAAGCGGCCCGAGGC
>JAJRXN010000077.1 GCA_024276295.1 Acidobacteriota bacterium | reverse complement strand
CGCGCCCTCGTCCGTCACCGGCCCTTCGCCTCTACCGAGTCGGCGCCCGCCGCCGACATCCGTACAATGGGCGGCCTCGGCGTCGGACGCTCCGACCGCCCAGCAGGAGACGCGATGTCCGCCGGCTCGTCACGCCCGTCCAGCCACGATCCCCAACGCCCGCGCCGCCGGGTCCGTGGCTTCCAGGACCTGATGTCCCGCCGCGTGCAGGACATCCTGCTCGTCTCCAGCCTCTACGAGTCGTTCATCCTCGCCGAGGACGGGCAGCTCAGCGAGCTGATCGTCAGCGAGTTCCTCGACCTCAACCTCCGCCACACGCCGAACCTGACGCGACTGTCGACGGGTGCCAAGGCGATCGAGCTCGCCTCTTCCGATCCGCGCTACAACCTGATCATCACGACGATCAACGCCGCCGACATGCAGGCACACGATCTCGCGCGCCAGGTGCGCGAGGCGGGACTCGACGTTCCGGTGGTGCTGCTCGCGTTCGACAACCGCGAACTGCGGGACTATCTCTCGCGGCACGACACCGCCGACCTCGACAGGATCTTCCTCTGGCAGGGTGACGCGCGCATCCTGCTGGCCATCGTCAAGGACGTCGAGGACCGCTGGAACGCCGAGATCGACTGCGACCTGTTCGGCGTCCAGGTGATCCTCGTCGTCGAGGACAACATCCGCTATTACTCTTCGTTCCTGCCGATGATCTACACCGAAGTCGTCGCGCATTCACAGCGACTCATCTCCGAGGGGATCAATGTCTCGCACAAGATCCTCCGCATGCGTGCGCGGCCCAAGATCCTGCTGGCCACGACGTTCGAGGAAGCCTGGGCCACGTTCGAGCGCCACGCCGAGAATGTCCTCGGCGTAATCTCCGACATCGAGTTTCCACGGGACGGTGAGCCTTGCCCGACGGCCGGGGTCGAACTGGCCCGGCGCGTGCTCTCGCGGTGGCCCGACGTCCCGATCCTGCTCCAGTCGAGCCGACCGGAGAACGCGGCCGTCGCCGCCAGCGCGGGCGCCCGGTTTCTGCTCAAGGGTTCCCCGACACTGCTGCATGACCTGCGTGCCTTCATGGTCGAGCACTTCGCCTTCGGCGACTTCGTGTTCCGGATGCCCGACGGCCGCGAGGTCGGGAGCGCGCATGATCTGCGCTCTCTCGAGGAGATGCTGGCGAAGGTGCCGGCCGAATCGATCGCGTACCACGGCGAGCGCAACCATTTCTCGAACTGGCTCAAGGCGCGGACGGAATTCGAACTCGCCGACCGGTTGCGGCCCCGGCGCGTGGACGACTTCCAGACACTCGAGGACCTTCGTCGCGACCTGATCGCCGCCATCGCCGCCTACCGCCGCGAGCGCCACCGCGGGATCGTCGCCGACTTCGACTCGTCGCATTTCGATGCCGAGGACAGCTTTTCCCGGATCGGTGGCGGCTCTCTTGGAGGCAAGGCTCGTGGTCTTGCATTCGTCCGCCGGATGCTCGACCACTACTGGCATCGCTCGGGCACGAGCGACATCAAAGTCTTCGTTCCCACGGCCGTCGTGCTCGGCACCGATGTCTTCGACGAGTTTCTCGACGCCAACGATCTGCGCGAGTTCGCGCTCGGAACGCGCGACGACCAGTTGATCCGCGAGCGCTTCGCCCGGGCGGAGTTCCCGACTGCGGCCGCCGAGGGCCTGAGAGCGTTTCTCGACGCCATACGGGAGCCGCTGGCCGTCCGCTCGTCGAGCCTGCTCGAGGACTCGCAGTACCAGCCGTTCACCGGCGTCTACGAGACGCACATGCTCGCCAACGTCGAGCAGGACATCGAACAGCGGCTGGCCCGACTGCTCGCCGCCGTCAAGCGCGTCTACGCCTCGACCTTCTCGTCGCACGCCAAGGCCTACGTGCAGGTGACACCCTACCGGCTCGAGGAAGAGAAGATGGCCGTCATCGTGCAGCGGCTGGTGGGTGCGCGGCACGGCAACTACTTCTACCCACACTTCGCCGGCGTGGCCCGCTCGTACAATTTCTATCCGTCGGAACCGGCCCGTCCGGAAGACGGGATCGCCGCCGTCGCCCTCGGGCTCGGCCGGACGGTCGTCGACGGCGGACGCTGTGTGCGGTTCTGCCCGCGCTATCCGCACCATTTCATGCCGGTCTCCTCCGCGGAGGAGGTGCTCGACACGTCGCAACGCACGTTCTGGGCACTTGCACTCGACGATCGCACGGGCGCCCGGGAAACCCAGTTGGACGTCGCCGAAGCCGAGGCCCATGGCACGCTGGACCTCGTGGCATCGACGTTCTGCGCGGAGAACAACGCACTCTACGATGGCACGTCCCGCAGCGGAGTGCGCGTGATCACGTTCGCTCCTGTGCTCAAGCACGGCGTCTTTCCACTGGCCGACGTCACGCGGCGACTGCTCGAGATCGGCGAGCGCGGCATGGCGAGTCCCGTCGAGATCGAGTTCGCCGTCAACCTGGACGTTCCTCCCGGTCAGCCGCCCGAGTTCGCGTTCCTGCAGATGCGCCCGATGGTGCTGGCAAACGAGGGGGTCGATGCCGAGATCGAGATCGACGACCACGCGGAGATCCTGTGCCGCAGCGGGCAGGTTCTCGGCAGCGGGCGCGTTGGTGACATCCACGACATCGTGTTCGTCGACGAGCAGGGCTTCGACCGCGCCCGCACGCGCGACGCCGCCGCCGAGATCGCGCGGCTCAATGCGCGGCTGGTCGCCGAACATCGCCGGTACCTGCTGATCGGCGTCGGCCGCTGGGGCTCGGCCGATCCGTGGCTCGGCATCCCCGTGACCTGGGACGAGATCGCCGGTGCCGCCACGATCGTCGAGGCGGGTTTTCAGGACATCGAGGTCACGCCCTCCCAGGGAACCCACTTCTTCCAGAACCTGGCCTCGTTCCAGATCGGGTATTTCACGGTCCGGCAGCGGAGCCCGGAGGACTTCGTCGACTGGGAGTGGCTGCGGACCCGGGTGCCGGTCGAGCGGGGGCGGTACGCGCGGCTGCTGCGGTTCGAAGAGCCCGTCACGGTGCTGATGAGCGGATCGCGGAAGTTCGGGGTGATCCTCAAGCCGGGGGCGTCGAACGCCGGAACCGGCAACGAGCAGCGGAATCAGTCCTGAGGTCTCCCGGCGGCGACGAGCGCGTCGATCAGATCGCCGGCCGACGAGGCCGCCATCAGCCCGCTCCGGCGTTCGCGGTTCTCGATCAGCCGCGCCAGCCCGCCGAGCAGCGCCACATGCCCCGCGGTTTCCTCGGGTGGGCCGACGACCGCGAACACCAGTTCGACGGCAGCGGGGCGCTCGCCGCCGAAGATCACGGGGCGGTCCGGCCGCAGCACGCCGAACGCCAGCCGCCGCGCGCCCGGCACCCGCGCATGGGGTACCGCGATCCCCTCGACCAGCACGGTGCTCGCGATCCGCTCGCGCTCGACCAGCGCCAGGAACGCCGGACCAGCGTCCGGCAGCACGCCCGCCTCCTCGAAGCGACTGGCGAACCAGCGGAGCACCTCGTCCCGAT
>JAJRXN010000545.1 GCA_024276295.1 Acidobacteriota bacterium | reverse complement strand
GTAGCAGCCGGCCGGCGCGCCGGGCATCGCCCGCGCTGCGATATCGTTGCGCGACGCGCCGCCGATGGCGCACCGGAGGTCGCCGATGGATCACGCCATCCCCCCTGCCCCGCTTTCGGCTCCCGAACGCCGTCGCTTCCTCGCGCTGTGCGGCGCGGCCGGCCTCGGTGCCGCCGCGCTCGGTTCGCTGGCCCGCGCCGCGGAGGAGGCGGTCGCGGTCGACCCGGCGGCGATCGCCGCGTGCGAGAAGCTCGCCGGGCTGGAGTTCTCCGCGGACGAACGCGAGCTGATGGCCCGCGGACTGGCCGAACTGCGCGAGAGCTACCGCGCGCTGCGGGCCGTCGCGGTCGACAACGCGATCCCGCCGGCGCTGGTGTTCGACCCCGACGCGCTGCTCGGCCGCCGTCCCGTCGACGACCGCGGCGAAGGCGTCCGGCTCCCGGCAGCGGCACGGCTCGAACGGCCCGCGGACGATGCCGTGCTGGCGTTCCTGCCGGTCTCCGCGCTCTCGCAGCTCGTGCGCCGGCGGCAGGTGACCTCCGTGGAGCTGACCGAGCTGTACCTCGAACGGCTGCGCCGGTACGGCCCGAAGCTCGAGTGCGTGATCTCGCTGACCCCCGAGCGCGCCCTCGCGGCGGCGCGCCGGGCCGACCGCGAACTTGCGACCGGCACGTGGCGCGGTCCGTTGCACGGCATTCCGTGGGGCGCCAAGGACCTGCTGGCCGTGCGCGGCTACCCGACGACCTGGGGAGCGACGCCGTACCGCACGCAGCGGATCGACGCGGACGCCGAGGTCGTGCGGAGGCTCGATGCGGCCGGCGCGGTGCTCGTGGCCAAGCTGACGCTCGGCGCGCTCGCCTGGGGCGACGTCTGGTTC
This sequence comes from Acidobacteriota bacterium, assembly GCA_024276295.1. GTDB lineage: Bacteria > Acidobacteriota > Polarisedimenticolia > J045 > J045 > J065. The sequence goes on along the minus strand of JAJRXN010000545.1, from coordinate 2,551 downwards.
GGCGGGACGACGCGCAATCCGTGGAAGCTCGAGCAGGGCTCGTCCGGCTCGTCGGCCGGTTCGGCCGCGGCGACGGCGGCAGGCCTGGTGGGTTTCGCGATCGGCTCGGAGACGTGGGGCTCGATCGTCTCCCCGTCGACGCGCTGCGGGGCGACCGGCCTGCGGCCGACGTTCGGCCGCGTCAGCCGCGCCGGCGCGATGGCGCTGAGCTGGTCGATGGACAAGCTCGGACCGATCGCCCGCACGGTCGCCGACACCGCGCTGGTGCTCGATGCGATCCACGGCGCCGACCCGGCCGATCCGGCCTCGCGCACGCGGCCTTTCGCCTGGCGGCCCGGGCGGCCCGCCTCGTCGCTGCGCGTCGGCTTCGTCCCGGCGCACTTCGAAGAGGAGCCGGAAGACGACGCGGCCGGCGAGGTGCGCGCACTCGACCGAGCCGCGCTCGACGTCGTCCGCGAACTGGCCGGAGAACTCCTGCCGGTCGAGATGCCGTCGCTGCCGATCGACGCGCTGTCGTTCATCCTCAGCGCCGAGGCCGGCGCGGCGTTCGACGAGCTGACCCGCTCGGGGCGCGACGACCAACTCGTGCGCCAGATCGAGCAGGCGTGGCCCAACGTGTTCCGCCAGGCGCGGATGATCCCCGCGGTGGAGTACGTGCAGGCCAACCGGCTGCGCACGATGCTGCTGCGCGATCTCGAACGGGCGCTGGCCGGCGTCGACGTGCTCGTCGCGCCGAGCTTCGCCGGCAACCACCTGCTGATGACCAATCTCACGGGCCACCCCGCGGTCGTCGTCCCGCACGGTTTCCGCACCGACGGCACGCCGGCGAGCATCACGTTCACCGGCCGGCTGTGGGGCGAAGCCGCAGCTCTGACCCTCGCCGAGGCGTACGAGCGGCGGGCGGGCTGGCATGCCCGGCACCCCCCCGGCTTCGCCTGATCGACCGGTGCACGACTGCGGATGCGCCTCCGCGCATCTGCGCAGAGAAAACGCAGCCTTCTCCGGCCCGACACCGTCGATCGGATCCTGAGGAAACGTACGCTCCCGGACGCCCCGGCCCGGCCCGTCGCGCGGCCTCTCCCGGAGGTCCTGCCCGACGGGAGCGAGGTGGCGTCATGCGTGAGTTCTCCCTTCACCGGTGCATCGTCGTCCTGTTCTCCCTTGCGCTCGCCGTTCCGACGTTCGCCTTCCAACCCCCCGGAGGCCCCCGCGCGCCGAAGCCCGCCCTCGATCGCCGCCTGCCCGAAACGCATGCGGCCCGCGCCGGCTTCGTGCTGCGCGCACCGGGACCGGCGCGCCGGACGGCGGCACGACTGCTGGAGAGCGAGGTGCCCGGCCTCGTGCTGCGCTGGGACGGCATGTCCGGCTCGCCGAAGTGGATCGCCGCGCCTCCGGGCGCCGCGCTCGCGCCGCCTTCCGGCGACGGACCGGAAGAGACGGCACGGTCCTTCCTCCGTCGTCACGCGACGCTCTTCGGACTGACGCCACGCGAGGTCGATGCGCTCGAGACGACGGCGGTCGTCCCGCGGCGTGACGGCGCGAGTCATGTCCACTTCCGCCAGCGGTTCGGACCGCTCGAGGTCTTCGGCGGCCGGGCCAACGTGAACCTGCGTTCGGACGGATCCGTCGTCTCCGTCGGTTCGAGCCTCTGGGCCGGCATCCAGGCCGCGGTCATCCCGGGGCTCGCCCCCGACGATGCGATCCGCATCGCCGTCGCCGACGTCTACCCGGACCATGTCTTCGTGGGCGTGCCGGGATCGATCGAGCGCGACGGAGAGCGCCGCGCGGTCTACGACGATCCGGCTTTCGGGCGGCCCCTGGAGGCGAAGCTCGTCCTGCTTCCCACCGCCGACGGCGCGACGCTCGCGTGGCAGGTCCGCGTCACCGAAAGGAGCCGGTTCACCGACTACCTGATGCTCGTCGATGCGATCACGGGCGAGATTCTCTGGCGACGCAACATGACCGCCTACGCGGAAGCCCGGATTCTCGATGCCACGGCGCCGAACCCGCCGACCGAGGAGTACGCCCCGGCGGACTACCGGCTCGTCGCCCTGCCCGACGCCGGCTCCCCCACGCCCGAGTCGCCCCAGGGCTGGATCGACACGCCCGGCACGGTGCTCGCGGGAAACAACGCGTCCGGCCACCAGCGGTACTGGACCAGCCCGCCGCCGGAGAGCCCGAGCGGCCGATTCGACTATCCGTTCAACACGAACCGCTCGGCCACGGTCAATGCCTGGTACTGGACCAACGAGGCCCACGACCTGTTCTATCGCCACGGATTCGACGAGCCGGCCGGCAATTTCCAGCGCGACAACTTCGGGCGCGGTGGCGTCGGGAACGACGAGATCGCCGTCACCCAGTGGGAGATCTGGCGGGACAACGCGTTCTTCACGGCGGCGGTCGATGGCGAGCGGTCGACGATCAACCTGCTCTGGGCCGGGTGCGAGAGCTGCGGCGAGCACAACGGCTACCCGGAAGACGGCGGCGAGCGGGCCACGGCATTCATGGCCGATGTCGTCGTCCACGAGTACGGGCACGGCGTGAGCACGCG
>JAJRXN010000076.1 GCA_024276295.1 Acidobacteriota bacterium | reverse complement strand
TACGCCGCCGATGCCGTCGTCGACTGCACCGCGCCCGAGATCTCCGGCGTCGGCGAGACCGGCGTGACCGACACCGAGGCGACGATCGTATGGACCACCGATGAGCCGGCCGACTCGGTGCTGGTCTGGGGCCCCGCCGTCCCGCCGGACACGACGATGTCCGACCCGGAGCTGGTGACCGACCATTCGATGCGCCTGACCGGACTGACCGAGTGCACGGTGTACTGGTACGAGGTCCGCTCGCGGGACGAGGCGGGCAACCTCGCCATCTCGAACGCGGGCGGCGCCTACCATCACTTCGAGACGCTCGGCGACTTCGGCAACGGCCTCGTCCCGTGCCACGAGGGCCGGGTCAGCCTCGACCGTGCCACGTACTCGTGCCTGGACACGATCAGTGTCCGCGTCGACGACATGGACCTCAACACCGACTCGGCCGTGGTCGAGACCGCCACGGTGCTGATCACCAGCACGACCGAGCCCGCGGGCGAGGTGCTCGTGCTGACCGAGGACGGCACGAACAGCGCGACGTTCACCGGAACGATCGACACGGGCGCCGGGGCGGCGGCGAGTGACGGCGTGCTGCAGCTCGCCGACGGCGACGTGCTGACCGCGACCTACGAAGACGAAGACGACTGGACCGGCGCACAGCGGCGGACCTGGGACACGGCCCACGCGGACTGCCGCGGGCCTGTGATCTCCGACCTGCGTTTCGAGCCGGTCGACCACGCGCGCACCACGGTGCGCTTCGTCACCGACGAGCCGGGCACGACGGTCGTCTCGTGGGGGCCGACGCCGGCTCTCGGCCGGGTCTCCCGCGACGACACGCTGACCACCGATCACGCGCTCGACCTGTCCGAGTTCGACACCTGCGAGACGATCTACCTGCGCGTCGAAAGCGAGGACTCGCTCGGCTCGACGGGCAGCGACGGCGCGCCCGGTCCGATGCACTTCCAGGCCCATGCCATCCCGGGGCTGTACTGGCGTGAGGACTTCGAGTCCGGCGCCCCCGGCTGGGACCTGTTCGGTGAGTGGGAAGCCGGCCCTCCCGCCGGCCTCGGCGGCAGCAGCGGCCGGCCGGATCCTCCGGCGGCGTGGAATCGCGGTGGAGTGCTCGGCGACGATCTCAGCGGCCTCGGCGGCTGGACCGGCGACTACGAGCCGGGGGCGATGGAGTCCGCCTGGTCGCCGGTGCTCGATGGGACGAGCTGGACAGACACGACGCTGTTGTTCCGCCGGCACCTCAACGCCGGCGCCGGCGACAACGCGACGCTCTGGCTGCATACCGACGCCGGGCGCCCGATCTGGACCAGCAGCGGCGATCCGGTGTTCGACCCGGACTGGCAGCTCGAGCGCTACGACATCTCTGCGCTCGCCGACGGCTTCCCGGCGATCCGCCTGCGGTTCGAGCAGCGCGCCGACGGCAGCGGGCAGTACTCGGGCTGGAACATCGACGAGATCGTGCTCAAGGACGGCAGCCTGCCCGACCACGCCCCGTGCGGCGGCTGCACGGTCCCTCCCGCCTTCGCGGGACTGACCTCGGCCCGGGACGGCGCCGCCTGCGCCGCGGGCGGGATCGAGCTGAGCTGGGCCGCCGCCCCCGCGTGGGGCTCGGGCGGACCGGGCAGCTATGCCGTGTACCGCGGCACGACGCCCGACTTCACGCCCTCGCCGGCCAACCTCGTCGCCTCCGGCCTGTCGGTGACGAACTGGACCGACGACGCGGCGCCGGCCGGGACCGATGTCTGGTACGTGGTGCGCGCGGAGAACGACGAGACGTGCGGCGACGGGCCGGACCACGGCGGGCTGATGGACGGCAACCTGGTCCGGCGCGCGACGCGCGACACGACGACCCGACCCGATCCGGCCTCGATCGGGCCGCTGACCGTCTCGCTGGTCGGCGCAGCCCACGTGCGGCTCGAATGGCCGGCCGATGCCGCGGCCGTCAGCTACCGCGTCTACCGCTCCGGCTCTCCGGATCCGACTTCGTTCGTGCTCCACGCCGAGACCGGCGAGGCGCTGTACGAGGACGAGGAAACCGGCGGCGACGGCGAGACGTGGTTCTATCTCGTCCGGGGAGTCAACGCCTGCGGGACCGAGGGGCCGTGACCGGGGCGCCGACGGCGGTAGCCCCCCGGGCCGGCTCTCGGCGCAGGAACACGGACAAGCGCCGCCGAGGGAGGCCTCGATGCCACGCCGCCTGACGATCCGGCTCGCCGCCGGAACGCTCGCTTTCGTTCTGCTCCCCGCCCTCGCCGCCGAACCCGCAGGCGACGCGCCCCCCCGCGCAGGCGGGAGCACGCCGACGACGGCGGAAGAGCGGATCGCGCTGGATGCCACGGCGACGGCCGAAGGGCTCGAGTACCGGCGGCTGACGCCGATCACGCCGCGCGAATGGCTCACGCCCGACCCGTTCTACCGCTGGCTGCTCGAGCGGATCGCCTCGGGCACCGCGGACCGCCGCGTGATGCGCTACCACTACTGGCTCCAGCCGAGACTCGCGCCGTGGGACCGCCCGATCCCCTCCGGCTGGCGGCAGCGGGCCCTGCCGCGGCTGCTGGCACCGCCCGGCGCTCCGTCCGCGGACGGAGACGGCACCGACGCCCCGTCGATTCCGGTGGCGGCGCGCTGGGTGCCGGCGGGGCCGTACACGATCCCCGGCCGCGTGACCGGCCTCGCCCGCCCCGGTGGTCGTCCCGGCTGGATCGCAGCGGCGCTCGCCGACGGCGGTCTCTGGCTCACGCGTGACGCTGGCGAGACATGGGAGCCGCTGACCGAGCGCGAAGCGACCCAGGCGTCCGGTTCCGTGGCGGCGGACCCCCGCGACCCCTCGGTGATCTTCTGGGGCACCGGCGAGGGAAACGGCAGCGCCGACAACTACGGCGGCATCGGCCTGCTCCGCTCGTTCGATGGCGGCCGGAGCTGGTCCGGATCCAACGACTTCTCGTCGACGATCCGCTGCCTCGAACTCGCCCCCGACGATCCGCAGGACCTGTGGGCCTGCGGCGGGGACGGCATCTACCGCTCGACCGACCGCGGTGCGACCTTCACGCGCGTCACGGGGGGGCTGCCCGCGGGCGGCGGGACCGCCGTCGCGTTCCGGCCGGACGACCCCCGGGTCGTCTTCGTCGGGATATGGGACCAGGGGATCTGGCGCAGCGACGACGGCGGGGCGAACTGGACGCTCGTCGAGGGCGGCCTGCCGGCGGCGCTCGGCCGCGTCGACCTCGACATCTGCGCGGCCGACCCCGACGTGATGGTCGCCGCCAGTGGAGTCAACGGGGGCGACGTCTGGCGCTCGACCGATGGCGGGCAGACCTGGAGCCAGGTCACCGACGTCGACCACTGCGGCGGCCAGTGCTGGTACGACAACGTCGTGGCGATCGCGCCGGACGACTGCCGGACGATCTATCTCGGCGGTGTCCACGGCTGGGTCTCCCGCGACGCCGGCGGGTCGTTCGACCAGGTTCCCGCGGACTGGGGCAGCCATGCCGATCCGACCCGCGTCCACCTCGACCACCACGCGGTGGTCGCCTTCGAGAACGGCGAGGTCGTCGTCGGAACCGACGGCGGCGTGTATCGCAGCACCGACTTCGGCGCGACCTGGCGGGACATCGCCGTGGGCAAGCTGCCCTCGACCCAGTACTACGGCGTCTGCGGCCATGACGCGGATCCCGAGGGCCTGGCGGGCGGCACGCAGGACAACGGCAGCCACACGCGCTACGGCACGCAGGACTGGCTGTGGGTGCTCGGCGGCGACGGCGGGATGTGCGCGATGGCCGGCGACGACGTGCTGGCCGAATACCAGAACACCAACCTCCAGCGCTCGACCGATCGCGGCGCGAGCTTCGAGGACGCCAACGCCGGCATCGGCGTCGACGACCCCAAGCGCTGGGTCGGAATCATCGAGAAGGACCCGCAGGACGCCGCCACGCTGTACGTCGGCACCAACCGCGTCTACCGCACGGTCGACTTCCATGCCACGCCATGGTACCCGATCCGCGGCCCGGCGAACTTCAACTAGACCGTCAGCGCGCTCGCGGTCTCGCCGGTCGACCGCAACGTGCTGTGGGCCGGCTACAGTCTGGGCGACGTGTGGCGCACGACGGACGCGCTCATGCCGTCGCCGGGCTGGACCGCCGCCTCCGGCGGACTCCCGACCTTCCGGGGCGTCAACCGGATCGTGCCCCATCCGGCCGATGCGGCCGCGGCGTGGGTCGTGATGAGCGGGTTCGGCAACCCGCGGATCCTCTACACGGCGGACGGCGGCGCAACCTACACAGATGTCACCGGAGACCTTCCGGATGTCCCGGTCAACGACCCCGTGGTCGATCCGGCGGCGACGACGACGCTGATCGCCGCGACGGATCTCGGCGTGTTCCGCAGCGACGATGGCGGCACGAGCTGGTACGGCTTTTCCGACGGACTGCCGTTCGCGGCCGTCGTCGAGCTGTTCCGACATCCGGCCGACGGCTCGCTCGTCGCAGGAACGCACGGGCGCAGCGTGTTCCGCCTGCGACCCGCCGCATCGGGACCCGTGGCGGTCCCCGACGGCGCGGCGGCCGGCGGTGCCCCGATGCGGGTCGCCCGCACGGACGCCGGCGCTCTGTGGCTGCGCTGGGACACGGAGACCTGCACGGCAGAGCAGTACCACCTGCTGGCCGGACCGCTCGAAGCGGTCGCCTCCGGCGCGTACGACGAGGCAGCGTGCGCGCTCGGGCGCGGCGGCGAGCAGGTCGTACCGATGCCCCGTCAGGGAAACGGCAGCGCGTTCTTCGTCGTCGTCGGGGCACATGGCGCGGGCACCGAGGGGCCCCACGGCTACCGCTCCGACGGTTCGGCACGGCCGAACAGCGGCCGCGGCTTCTGCGGGATCGTCAGCCAGGACCTGGCGGCGGCCTGTCCGTGACCCGAGCCCGGGCGGCGTCCGCATCACCGAGCAGCCGCCGGACCTCGGCCTCGAGGCGTGCCGCAAACGCCCGTGCCCGTTCGAGCGGTGGCGGTTCCGTCAGCGGCGCCCCCGGATAGGTCACCGGCGATCCGACATGGGCCCGGACGCGCACCGGACGCGGAATGCGCCGCGTGCGCGGCAGGCAGCGGAACGCACCGCGCAACGCCACCGGAACCACCGGAGCCCCGGAGAGCGCGGCCATCGCCGCGATGCCCGAGCGGAAGCGTCCCATCCGGCCGTCCCAGGTGATCCGTCCCTCGGGAAAGACGCCGACCACGGCGCCCGCGCGCACGGCGTCGACGATGGCGTCGATCGTGCGCCGCGGGTCGACGGCGTCGACGGGAATCACCCCCGACGCGTCGAACAGGGCGCGCCACGTACGTGAACGGTGGTACCAGCGCGCGTTGAGCACGAAGCGCACCGGCCGGGGCACCGCCGCACCGAGGAACCACGGATCGAGGAACGACGAGTGGTTCGCGACGAGCAGCATCCCGCCGTCCCGCCGCAGCCATCCGTCGGGGTCGACCGCGCCGAGCCACCCGCTGAACAGGGCCAGCGGACGCAGCAGCGTGTTCAGCCGATAGAACCAGAAGCTCACGAACCGGTCTCCCGCCACGGCGCGTGCCGGACAGGCGCCCCCCGCGAGCACGGCATGTCCGGCGCCTCTTGTGTACCATGGGGCACCCGCCACGGCCTTCCCGAGGCCCACGGAGAACACCCGTGAACGACCGACTCGACGTCCGGTTCGATCTTCCGATCCGGCCGCGGCGCAACCGCGTCAGCGGAGCGATCCGCTCCCTGGTCCGCGAGACCGAACTGTCCGCGAGCCACCTGATCTACCCCCTGTTCGTGATCGAGGGGCGCGAGGCGCGGGAGCCGGTGGCCTCGATGCCGGGCGTCGCCCGCCTGAGCCCCGACCTGCTGGTCGACGAAGCGCGCGCCGCGTTCCAGCTCGGCGTGCCCGCCGTCGCGCTGTTCCCGGCGCTGCCCGAACAGCGGAAGGATCCGTGGGCCACCGAATCGACCAACCGCGAGGGCCTGCTCCAGACGACGGTGCGCGCGCTCAAGGACGCCGTCCCGGACCTCTGCGTGATCACCGACGTGGCGATGGACCCGTACTCGAGCGACGGGCACGACGGCGTGGTCCACGAAGGGCGGATCCTCAACGATCCGACGCTCGAGATCCTGGCCGAAATGGCCGTCTCGCAGGCCGAGGCCGGAGCCGACATCGTCGC
>JAJRXN010000544.1 GCA_024276295.1 Acidobacteriota bacterium | reverse complement strand
TGGCGACCAGTTCGAGCGCGTCCTCGACATCCTCCGGAAGGGGCACCGCGATTCCCGAGTGACAGTTGCCGCATCCCGCCTCGACGTGGGAACCGTCGAGAATCGGATGGGGCCACGCGCCATCGTCGCCGTGCGCATCGCCGACCGTCGTCGCCCGCCCCTGGCCGGAATGGCAGAACGTGCAGCCGAACGCCTCGATCGCGTGGGGCAGCGCGGGATGCGCCTCGAACGGCGGCTGCCCGCCCAGCGGCTTCTCTCCGACCATGCCCAGATGGCAGGTCCCGCATCGATCGGCCTTGCCGACTTCCGGGAACCAGACCTGTCGCACGCGGACCGGCGCCGGCTCGAGCCCACGCTCGACGGCCAGCTCGTTGTACTGCGCCTGGATCCCGCGCCACGGCTGGAACAGCTCCTTGGTCGGCGCCCAGGCCAGGACCGCGAGCATCGCCACCGCCGCCACGGCGGCGGCGAGACGCCAGCGGGCCAGCGAACGCGCCGCCCACCGGCTTCCGGAATCGGCGGCCGTCCGGTCGCGTTCGTCAGACATGGAACCCACCCTCCCACGGCATCACGAAGCTCCAGCCGGGACCCCGGAAGAAGGTCCCGATCACGGTCAGGACCACCGCCGAGAGCACGAACCAGGTGAAGATCCAGAAGGGAAGACTGCGCGTCGCGATCCAGCGTCCCGGACCCCGCTCGCGCCCGGCGACCAGCGGCACCGAGATCACCATCAACAGAAACAGCGTCGTACCGATCAGCGGCCAGACCGGGCCGGCAGCGGACGAGACGAGGAATCCGACGATCAACACGATCCCGACGGCCCACACGGCCGCGAGATGACGCCTGAAATGCGCCCCTGACAGGAACGCCGGCCGGTGGATGTTGATGTCGAAGTACGGCACGACCATCAGCGCCAGCACGGCGAGTCCCGGCAGAACGATGCCGGAGATGATCGGCGGGTAGTAGTGCAGGAGTTCCTGCAGGCCGAGGAAATACCACGGAGCCTTGGCCGGGTTGGGGGTCTTCGACGGATTCGCCACGTCGCGCAGCGGAGCATCCACGAGGTAGCTCAGCAGGGCGATCGCGCCGACGAGCACGCAGAAGGCGACGATCTCGCGCATCACCAGGTGCGGCACGGTCGTCAGCCCCTCGTCTCCCGTCGTGTCGAGCAGCGGATGCGCACTCTCCTCGTCGACGACCGTGATCCGCACGGAATCCGGTCCGGGCACGGCCGCCGGATCGAGCACCAGCTTGGGATCGACTCCGGGCATCAGTCGTCCTCCATCGTTCCAGCCGGCGACCCCACCCCGTCCACCCGGGCCTCGTCGGCCAGGAACAGCCCGCCGTCCTTGCGGATGCGCCAGATGTGCACGCCGATGCCCAGCGTCAGCACCAGCGGCAGGAACACGCAGTGCAGCACGTAGAACCGGATCAGCGCGTTGGCTCCCACGCTCTTTCCCCCGAGCAGCAGGAACTGGATCTTCTCGCCGACGACCGGGACCGACTTGAGGATGTTCGTCCCGACCATCACGCCCCAGTAGGAGAGCTGGTCCCAAGGCAGCAGGTAGCCGGTGTAGGACAGCAGCAACGTCCCGATCAGCAGGTTGACCCCCACGACCCAGTTGAACTCCCGGGGCGGCCTGTAGGCCCCGGCATAAAACACCCTCAGCATGTGCAGGAAGGCGAGCGCAACCATCGCGTGGGCGGCCCAGCGGTGGAAGTTGCGGATGAACAGCCCCATCGGCACGACGTACGCGAGGTCCTTCATGTCGGCGTACGCCCGCGGAACCGAAGGATGATAGTAGAGCATCAGCAGCATGCCGCTGGCGATCAGCAGCAGGAACGTGGCCGCCGTCAGTCCGCCGAGATAGAACGTCTGGCGGAACATGATCGCCCGGCGCCGGACCTTGACCGGGTGGAAGTGCAGGAAGAAGTTCATGAACACCGCCAGCGAGCGGTTGCGCGGCGTGTCCTGCAGCGAGTGGCGGAACACGCTGCGATGGACGCGGCGGAAGAACCCGCTCGGGCGGTCTCCGGAAGGAACGGGTGAACCGCCGAGGCGATCAGACCTGGATGCGGGCATCGGGATCCTCCTTGGCGGCCACGTCGACCCAGAGATGATCCTCGCGGCGCTCGATCTTGTAGTGCTCGAGTGGCAGCGGCGCCGGTCCTTTCAGCACCTTCCCGTCCAGCGCGAAGCGACTGCCGTGACACGGGCAGAAGAACCCGTCGTTGCCGGGATTGGGGCGTGTCAGGCAACCCAGGTGCGTGCAGACGGCCGTCTGGGCGAAGACCCCGCGCTCGTCGCGCACCATGTAGAGCCGGCGTTTGCGCAGGAACAGGATCGGCCGCCGGAGCAGGTCGCCGATCCGCGCCGCCAGGAACCGCGACGGCGCCTCGAACAGGACGCTCGGCCACAGGAAGCGGACGCAGATCGCCAGCGAACCGGCGAACGAGGCACCGAGCGCCGCCAGTGTCGAGACACCGAGGAACCGCCGCCGGGTGACCGATTCGGGGCTTTCGGGAACCGAGAGGTCATCGAGCAGTTTCATGCGCAGATCTCCAGCATCAGACGACGTGATCGGCGAGATGCAGCAGGTCAAACTCGTCCCTGCGATAGAAGCCTTCCATGCGGATGCAGTTGACGGGACAACGCCGCGCACAGAGTCCGCAGCGAATGCAGCGGGTCTCGTCCTTGACCAGTGCGACGCCGGCGTCCGAACCGATGATGCGTAGATCGGCGCCACCCGGCAGCGCCGGAACGGCCGGGTCCCGCAACGCCCCGGCGAGCGTGATCCGGCCGGCCGCGACGAGGTCGATGCAGCCCTCAGGACAGACATCGACGCAGCCCCGGCACTGGATGCACTCGGAGCCCTCGGTGATGCGTGAGTCGAACTCGGTGTTGATCCAGCAGTGCAGACACCGGGCTCCTTCCCGCCGGGCCTGGGTCTCGTCGTAGCCGATCTCGACCGGATGGAACGTCAGCCGCTCTTCGCCCTCGACCATCGGCACGCGCCCCCGATCGAGCAGCTCGTAGTCGCCGCGGGCGAACGGATGGTCGTACCCGTGCGGGCTGAAGCGATAGAGAACGTGCTCGGGCGGAGTGTCGGTCCGTCCGGTGATCAGCGTGTCGATCGAACGGGCGGCGCGGCGTCCGTCGGCCACCGCCTCGATCACGATGCGCGGACCGAAGGCGGCGTCACCGCCGGCGAAGACGCCCCTGCGGCTGGTGGACAGTGTCTCGCGATCGACGGCGATGGTCCGGCGCTCGGTGATGCGGACTCCCGACTCCTCGCCGAGATAGGACAGGTCGGCGATCTGTCCGGTGGCGAAAATGACCGAATCGCAGTGGATCTC
>JAJRXN010000543.1 GCA_024276295.1 Acidobacteriota bacterium | reverse complement strand
GCACAGCTTAGCGACGCCGATCCGTGGCGCCTTCCGCCGGCGAGCCGCGCCTGCTGCTCGGCGGTCAGGCTGCCCGGCGGAAGGAGCCTGGCAACCGTCGAAGCGAGAGAGCCCGAGAGGTTCTCGAAGACCAGCGCGGAAGCGTCGGTGTCACCGCGGTGCGGCCAGAGCGCGAGCAGGCGCGAGGAACGGGCGAGGCCGGCGCCGGCCCGCTGACGCTCGAGGGCTCCCGCCACCGTGGCGGTCGAGCCGCCGACGAGCCGGTAGCCGCCGACGTCGACCCACGCGGCGACGACGCCCGCGGAGGACAGGAGCTCCCGCCCGGGATGCCCGGCGATGCTGGTCGGACGCGTCGACCAGCCGGGACTGCCGCCGCCGGCGACCCGGTCGAGGAGTCGCTCGAGGACGCGGTCGAGGGCCGGGGGATCGTAGACCTCGAGCACCATCAGCCAGGAAGGTCGCGGCAGCAGCGGAGGCTCGAGGGAGATCGAGATCTCGCGTCCGAGCGCCCGGCCCAGATCGGCGAGCAGGGCGTCGTCGGCGACCCCGTGCGGGTCTTCCCCGGTCGAGCGACGTGCAAGGAGCGGGAGCAGGTCCTCGGCCAGGATCCGGCGTGGCTCCTTGAGTACGGCGGAGGCGGCGAGGATCGCGTCCGAAGAGACGAACTCCAGACTGCCCATCGGCTGCGGTCGAGCCAGCCACGAGGCGAGCCCCCGGCGCTCACCCCGGAACGTCAGGACGGCTTCGTGGTGCGACGTGTCTTCGTCGAAGGCGCCCCGGACGAGGAACATGTCCGCATCGCGCGCGCCGAGCAGGAGCAGCGGATCGGTGTCGAGGCCCCCGGCGCCGGCATCGGGAGCGGCGCCGGCGAGCAGGCGCGCGATGTCCACCGCGACGACCCACTGCACTCCGTCGCGGTAGAGCTGCTCGATCCGGGTCGCGAACTCCCGGGCGCGCCGGCCGGCCGGTGCGTTCGTATCCTCCTCGCCTCGCACGCGGGCGATGACCTTCCGGAGCATGCAGGGCGAGGGCGAGGCGATCAGCGTATCGTCGACGACCTGGACGCGCAGGGTGGATCCGGTCGTACCAGCACCCGGGAGTCCGTGCAGGGCCCGGTCGAGCGCGCCGGCATCCCGGACTTCCGCCAGGATGACCAGGGTGGCGCCGCGTTCCCCTTTCGGGGTCGGCCCGAGGGCCACGACGATCTCGCCGCCGAGAGCACCACCCAGCAGCCGCATCGTCTCGAACGCCGCGGTGATCTGCCGCTCGGCGTCCTCGCCGACGTGCTCCTGCCACCAGGCCTCGAGCACGGGATGCGAGGCGAGGCGCAGGACGAGCTGCTCATGGAGCGTCGCGAGCGTGCCGGCAACGTTGGGCACGGCGAGATAGACGATCGTCGATGGCGGGGCGAGACCGAGCAGCCGGGGTTCGACCCGCGGGCGCGGTGCCTGCAGCACCGGCTCGAGTTCGCGGCCGAGCCGGTCGATCTCGTCGAGCAGCGCGAGGTAGCGGTCGACCCGACCGCTCCACGACACCTGCTCGCGGAGCGGGACCGGCGGCATGCCCGGAAGCGAGGCGAACTGCTCGCCCGGCCCGAGAATCGCTTCGCTGTCCGTTCCCTCGACCTCGACCTGTCCCTCGAACACGGAGACCCGTGAACCACGCGTGCCGGCGGCGACGGCGAAGACGGTTCCGGTGACGGTGACCGCAAGGTCGGGTGTCTGGACATGGAGCCGTCCGGGCCGCTGATCCGCTGCCTCGACGATCGTCCGGCCCCGGACGAGGACGAGGGTCGTCTCACGGTCCCGACGTCCGAACCTGAATGCGCTGCGAGGCGCGAACTCGATCTGCGAGCCGTCGTC
>JAJRXN010000542.1 GCA_024276295.1 Acidobacteriota bacterium | reverse complement strand
TCCTCGCCTCCGCCGTCGCCCAGCGCGTCGCGGAGATCGCCTCCGGTCCGTTCGCGGAACCGCCTCGCAAAAGAAGGTAGGCCCGGCTCGTCCCGGTCGGCCAGCAGCTTTTCCACGCGGCGCATCGGGAAGAACTGGAGCGAGGGCGCGATCGGGCCGGTCTCGCCCCGTCCCCGCTGCGAGAGCCAGTCGTCCCACGCCTCGAGATCGAACCCCTCGAGCGTCAGGCCGCGGTCGTCGAGGGCCCGGACGATGCCGAACAGCCGCTCGCGCGGATCGCGCAGGTAGGCCACGACGAGGGTCCCGCCACCGAACGCGCCGGTCTCTTCCGCCGACGGCTCGGGGCCTTCGACCAGCTCGACCAGGACTCCGCCAGCGCTCTTCGGGTGCACGAAGGCGGCCCGCAGACCGCGCGCCGCCGGGCGCACCTCTCCCGCGAGGCCGAAGCCCCCGCGCTCGAGCCGCGCGAGCACCGCATCGAGGTTCCGGACGCGCAGACAGACGTGGTGGATGCCCTCTCCGCGGCGGGCGAGCGCCCGGGCCACCGGCCCGTCGTCCCCGAGCGGTTCGAGCAGTTCGACATGGCTCCCGCCGACCGGGAGAAACCAGGTCCGCACGCCTTCCGCGTCGACCCGCTCGACGTGTTCGACCTCGAGTCCGAGAGCGTCGGCCCAGAACGCGAGTCGCCTCCGGGCGTCCCGCACCGCGATCCCGAGGTGCTCGATGCGCACGATGCCGCCCTCGCTCACGCGCGGTCCTCCGTCGGCCCCGGGCTCAGAGGCGCCCGAGGATCTGCCGTGCGATCACGAGGCGCTGGATCTCGGACGTCCCCTCGCCGATCGTGCACAGCTTGGCATCGCGATAGTACTTCTCGACCGGGTAGTCCTTGACGTATCCGTAACCGCCGAAGATCTGGACCGCCTCGTTGGCGACGCGCACCGCGACTTCGCTGGCGTACAGCTTGGCCATCGCCGACTCGCGCGTCGTGTCCCGCCCCTGGTCCTTGAGCCAGCCGGCACGCTGGGTGAGCAGACGCGCGGCGTCGACCTCCGTGGCCATGTCGGCGATCTTGTTCTGGATCGCCTGGAACGAGCCGATCGGCTTGCCGAACTGCTGGCGTTCGCGGGCGTAGCGCACCGCGTGATCGAGCGCACCGGCCGCCGTGCCGAGCGCCAGGGCGGCGATCGAGATCCGGCCCCCGTCGAGCACCTTCATCGCGTCCTTGAACCCGTGCCCTTCCTCGCCGAGGAGGTTCTCCGCGGGAATCCGGCAGTCCTGGAACACCATCTCGGAGGTGTCCGACGCGCGCATCCCGAGCTTGTCCTCGTGCTTGCCGACCGAAAACCCCGGCGTTCCCTTCTCGACGATGAAGGCGGAGATCCCGTGGTGCTTGCGCGAGGGGTCGGTCGAGGCGAAGACCACCGCCACGTGGCCGACCGAGGCATGGGTCGTGAAGGTCTTGCTGCCGTTGAGGACCCAGAAGTCGCCGTCGCGCACCGCCGTCGTCCGCGTCCCGCCGGCGTCCGAGCCGGCCGTCGGTTCCGTCAGCCCCCAGGCGGCGATCCACTCGCCGGATGCGAGCTTCGGCAGATAGCGCCGCTTCTGGGCCTCGTTGCCGAACTGCTCGATGTGCCCGGTCCCGAGGCTGTTGTGGGCCGCCACCGACAGGCCGATCGCGGGGCAGACGCGCGCGATCTCCTCGACGATCGCGATGTACTCGAGATACCCCATGCCGGCGCCGCCGTAATCCTCCGGAACGAGGACGCCGAGAAACCCGAGTTCGCCGGCCTTGCGAAACACCTCGACCGGAAACTCGGCCTTCTCGTCCCATGTGCGGACGCCGGGCGCGATCTGCTGCGCGGCGAACTCCGCGGCGGCGCTGCGCACGAGTTCCTGCTGCTCGTTCAGAAGGAAATCCACCGTCCTGCTCCTCGCTCCGGCCGCCGCGAAACCGGCCGGCCGGTCGTTCGACTCCGGGGTGCGCCGGAGGATCGGCCGCCCCCACTCTAACCGGATGATAAAGGCGCGCAGCCGCCTGGCCAAGGGGCGCGGTCCGCGCACCGCAGACGTGGACCGCAACCCGTGGCGTCCGGTCGCCGGCCAACGTAGTTTCCCTTCGGAAACGGGCATGGGCCGCGGGCGTCTCCCGGCTGGGAGTCGGCCATGAGGAAGACCTTTCGCCACCCTCCACGGTTCCGGCCCACACTGCTCCTCGGCACGCTTTCGCTGCTTCTCCCCGTCGCCTCGGCGGATCGGGATCCCGGTGCGACACTGCCGCTCGAGCGGCGCGTGGAACTCGTGCGGGCCGTCGAACGGGTCCGCTGGTCCCACCGCATCTGGCCCGCGACGAACCCGGGACCCCGGCCCGCGTTCTCCGAATGGATCACGATCACCGAACTGCGGGCCCGGGCCCTCGACGCGCTGGCCATGAGCCTCGCGCTCGATCGCTACTGGCACCGACCGCTCGATCCGCGCGCCCTGCAGGCGGAACTCGACCGGATGACGCGAGAGACCCGGGACCCGCGGCGCCTTGCCGAACTCTTCGAGGCGCTCGGCGACGATCCGGTGCTCGTTGCCGAGGGCCTGGCACGCCCGCTCCTCGCCGAACGTCTGCTGCGGCGTTGGTTCGAGCGGGCTCCGCCGGAGCCGGTCGCGGAGGACACCTCGTTCGACGCCTGGTGGAAGGGCGTGCGGCCCCGCCTGGTGGCCGCGGTGCAGGCGAACCCCGCTCTCGTGCCGACGGCGGACACCGGTTCCGGGTTGCAGCTTCCCTCCCCCGCCTCCTCGGACTGTCCGGCCGACACGTGGCATCCGATCGACCCCGGGGTCCCGGATCCGGCATGGAACGCGACCGCCGTCTGGACCGGCAGCGAGATGATCGTCTGGGGAGGAGTCGCAAAAGGGAGGGTCGATCGGGGAGCCCGCTACGACCCGGCGACGGACACGTGGCGCCCGGTCTCGCTCGACGGCGCACCGTCCCCGCGTGTCGGTCATGCGGCGATCTGGACCGGCAGCGAGATGATCGTCTGGGGCGGCAACGGCAGGACCGCCGACGGCTGGGGCGAGTTGGGGGATGGCGCGCGGTACGATCCGGTGGACGACACGTGGCGCCCGCTGACGTCCGAAGGCGCGCCGGGACCTCGCTCGGACCACTCGGCGGTCTGGACCGGCACCGAGATGATCGTCTGGGGCGGTCGCGAGAAGGACGTCGGCTCGTCCAACAGTGGGGGGCGCTACGACCCCGTGGCCGACGCCTGGCGGCCGACCACCATGGAGAACGCCCCATCGCGCATGGAGAACCACGTCGCCGTCTGGACCGGCAGCGAGATGATCGTCTGGGGCCGCGGCGGTGGGGTGTACGACCCTGCTGCGGACTCCTGGCGCAGGATGACGAACTGGGACGACGCGCCCGGCAACCGCAATGACGCGGTCGGCGCGTGGACCGGCAAATGCATGGTCGTCTGGGGCGGACGGATTCCGACCGGGGGCGGAGATCGCTATTTCGGCGACGGCGGCTGCTACGATCCGGTGTCCGATCGCTGGACTCCGCTTTCGACCGAAGGCGCCCCATCGGCCAGAGCCGGGCACCGCGCGGCCTGGACGGGCGAGAGCCTGCTGATCTGGGGAGGCCAGGACCCGCTCGAGATTCCCCTCGGCGACGGCGCGCGCTGGTTTGCCGAGACCGACTCCTGGGAACCTCTCCGCGCGGACGACGCACCCGCGGCTCGCACCTGGCATGTCGCCGTGTGGTCCGGAGCGGAGATGATCGTCTGGGGCGGCAAGGGCGTGGGGGAACGTCTCCCGGTCTCGGGCGGACGGTACGATCCGGTCGCCCGGACCTGGCTGCCGACGTGGGACGGCACGTCGGCCCCCTCTCCCCGCTGGCTGGCGACGGCGGTCTGGACCGGAAGCGAAATGATCGTCTGGGGCGGCCGGGACGAGACCCGACTGCTCGATGACGGCGCCGCCTGGGATCCGGCCACGGCGACGTGGACCATGCTTCCGCGGGGTGCGTACGCCCTGACAGGCCGGACCCATCATCGAGCCGTGTGGACCGGTACGGAGATGCTGGTCTGGGGCGGCCACGGATCCCTGCTGGCGGACCCGGCGCTCGTGCGCGCCGACGGGGCGCTGTGGGATCCGACCCGACGGTCATGGCGCTCCATGTCGGCCCTGCTGGCCCCCTCGGCCCGCTACGGGTTCAGCATGGTGTGGACCGGTTCCGAGGCGATCGTCTGGGGCGGGAGCGATTTCACGCAGACCTTCAACACGGGAGGACGGTACGATCCCCGCGCCGATGTCTGGCGGCCGATGCCGCGCAATCCGCAGACGCGCGACGGCATCGAGTCGCACCGGGCGGTCTGGAGCGGTGAGAAGATGATCGTATGGGCCGGGAGCTACTGGGATGCCCTGCGCAACCGGAACGTGCTGGTCGAGCAGGGCTCCGCCTACGATCCGGACGCCGATTCCTGGTCCCCGATATCGAACGTCGACGCGCCGACCCCGCGGGTCAGCCCCGAGGCGGCCTGGACGGGCACCGAGATGATCGTCTGGGGCGGGTACGGCGGCGGGTATCAGAACACGGGAGGA
>JAJRXN010000541.1 GCA_024276295.1 Acidobacteriota bacterium | reverse complement strand
ACGGCGATCCTGAGCTGCGAGGCGCTCGGACTGTGCGGCCACGGCGAGGGGGCCGACTACGTCGCCGCCGGCCACACGCGGCGTGACGGGGCGACCCCGATGAACACCGGGGGCGGCCTGGGCGGCTACGGGCATCCGACGGGCGCCTCGGGCGTGCGGATGGTGGTCGACATCTGGCGCCAGCTCACCGGGAAGGCTGGCGACTTCCAGGTCGAGGTCCCCTCCGACCGGCCGTACGGCCTGACGATCAGCATGGGCGGCAACGACAAGTCGGTCGTCAGCTGCGTCTTCCGCCGCGCGTAGCGGGCGGGACGACACACGATGCTGGACGTCAGGCGGATCCTGTCCGAGCCCGACGCGGTCCGCGAGGCGCTCGCGCGGCGCGGCTTCGAGGCCGACGTGGCGCGCATCGTGCGGCTCGACGAGGAGCGCCGCGCGGCGATCACCGAGGTCGAGCGGCTCAAGCGCGAGCGCAACGAGTCGTCGCGGAAGATCGGCGCGATGATCAAGGCCGGCGAGGACGCCACCGGGCTGCGCGAGGAGATCAAGCGGCTCGGCGAGCGCGTCCGGCAGCTCGACGGCCGCGTGGCCGAGATCGAGCAGGAACTGCGCGCGGCGCTGATGGAATGGCCGAATCTGCCGCACGAGAGCTGCCCCGTCGGCGCCGACGAGCAGGCCAACCGCGTCGAGCGGGTCTGGGGTTCGCCGCCGTCGTTCGACTTCGAGCCGCGCGACCACGTCGACCTCGGCGCGCTGGGCGACACGCTCGACTTCGAGCGCGCGGCGAAGATCACCGGGGCGCGGTTCGTCGTGATGAAGGGACTCGCCGCGCGCCTCGAGCGGGCGCTGATCAACTTCATGCTCGACCTGCACGTCGAGCGGCACGGCTGCACCGAGCTGCTGCCGCCGTTCATCGTGCACCGGCGGTCGCTCGAGGGGACGGGGCAGCTCCCGAAGTTCGCCGAGGACCTGTTCCGGCTCGCCGAGCCGGAGGACTGGTTCCTCGCGCCGACCGCCGAGGTGCCGGTGACGAACATGCACGCCGGCGAGATCCTCGAGGAAGACCGGCTCCCGCTGCGCTACGCCGCGTTCACGCCGTGCTTCCGCGCGGAGGCCGGCTCGCACGGCCGCGACGTGCGGGGGATGATCCGCCAGCACCAGTTCGACAAGGTCGAGCTGGTGACCTTCGCCCGTCCGGAGGAGTCCTACGACGTGCTCGAGCAGCTCACCGGGCACGCCGAGGCGGTCCTCCGGCGGCTCGGCCTGCACTACCGCGTCGTGACGCTGGCGACCGGCGATCTCGGCTTCTCGGCCGCCAAGACCTACGACCTCGAGGTCTGGCTGCCGTCGCAGCAGCGGTTCCGGGAGATCTCCTCCTGCTCGAACTTCGAGGACTTCCAGGCCCGCCGGGCCGAGATCCGGTACCGGCCCGCGGGGGGCGGCCGGCCGCGCTACGTCCACACGCTCAACGGCTCGGGACTCGCCGTCGGCCGGACGGTGATCGCGATCATGGAGCAGTACCAGCGGGCGGACGGCACGTTCGCGGTGCCGGGAGCGCTGAAGCCGTATCTCGAAGGGCGCCTCGGGGCGGACTGACGCCGGTCGTGCGGCGTCAGCCGACCGGCGCGGCGGCGGCCCTCCGGGCCAGGACCGAGCGCAGGCCGAGGCTGGCGATCCCGGCGACGAGGCGGGCGCAGGCGAGATCGTCCCGGACGAGGTCCCGGGTGCGGCCGGAGGCGTAGGCCAGCAGCAGCAGGCGGGGCGGATCGGAGGGGCCGAAGGGGACCGCCAGCACGCCGCGCAGCCCCTCGGTCTCGGCCGACGGCTGGCCGAACAGCATCTCGCCGACGATGTCGTGGCAGAGCACCGGCTCCGCCCGGGCGAGCAGGCTGGTGGCGACCGAGCCGAGGCCGGGGGAGACGATCGCGTTGAGCGGATCGTGGGCGCGGCCGGTGTGGGCCACCGCCCGCAGCGGCTCGGCCTCGCCCGCGCCGAGCAGGATCGAGCCGATCGGAAGCTCGCGGGCGCCCAGCAGCGCGTCGAGCGTGCTCCTGAGGATCTCCTCGCTCGACGAGGCGCGCAGGGTCGTGTCGACCAGTGTCTGCAGGGCGTCCTGGTAGCGCCGGGCGCTGGCGCTGCGCTGGTGCGCCTCGAGGAGCTGCTCGGACATCGCCAGGTTGGCGTGCACCGCTTCGGACAGCAGGTCGTCGAGTCCGAAGACCGCGCGTCCCTTGTCCGGCTGCGCCGTGTGCTCGGCATCGGCCGCGTTGACCGCCTTCTGCGGCGTCTGCACGGCGACGCCCTCGGCCCGGGCCGGCGCGATCGTCTTGCCGACGAACGGCGCGAACGCCGCCTCGACGTCGGTCCGGATCGTTCGGGCGCGCATCTTGTCCCCGACGCTCGGTGCCATCCGCGCCAGATGCTCGAGCGTCAGCACGGCGATCTCGCGGAAGGTCTCCATCACGCCGACGCCGGTCGTCGCCACCGAGGCGATCGCCGGCACGCCGCGCCAGTTCAGCTCTCGCGACAGCTCGACTTCGGGCACGACGTCCTGGAGGTCACGCTTGTTCCACTGGAAGACCAGCGGGAGGGTCTGCGGATCGAGGCCGTTGTCCTTGAGGTTGTTGACCAGGTAGCGGACCATCCGCGCGTTTTCCTCGAACATGCTGCGCTGGGAGTCCGCGACGAACACCACACCGTCGGCGCCGGCGAGCACCTGCCGGCGGGTCGT
>JAJRXN010000540.1 GCA_024276295.1 Acidobacteriota bacterium | reverse complement strand
GCGGGAATACGGGCAAGACGGAACCGCTCCGGGGCCCTATGTTGCCCGTGGAGGACGGTACGGCCGTCACGCCAGGAGGCGGCGATGCAGAGAACACAGGACCGGACGGCCCGCAGCAGCGGCGATCCCCGCTTCCGCGTGCCGAAAGTCGCCGAGTCGGTGCTCGTGATGCTCGAAGGGGGGCTGGAACTGGACGGGACGGTGCACCTCTCGCCGGCCGCCGGGGACCACCTCGGCCGGGAGCGGATCATCGATCTGCTGCTCTCCGACGAGCCGTTCATCCCGCTGACCACGCCGGAGGGCGCCTTCCTGGTCAACAAGCGGCGGATCGTCAAGCTCGCGTTCCAGGATCCGTTCGACGCCGAGCTGGACGACGCGGAGTGCGAAGGGGCACGGGAGAGCGCGGTCGAGATCGAGCTGTGCGGCGTTCCGGCCCACGCGTCGCGGGTGCGCGGCGTGGTCCGCTACGTGATGCCGGAAGGCCAGGGCCGGCTCGTCGACTACCTCAACAAGGCTCGGCTGTTCTACCCACTGCTGGCTGGCGGGATGGTCGTGCTGGTCAGCCGCAAGCACACGGTCGCGGTCCGCGACGTCTGACGCGACCCGCTCACGCCTCCCCGGCGTCCGCCTCGCCCCACGCCAGCGCGAGCCGCACCCGGTCGCCGGGCGCCAGGCCGAGCGCCGCGGCGGCGCTGTCGCGGTTGCGGGCGATCTCGAGCCAGCCCGACGAGCCCCACAGCACGACCGTCCCCCCCGGCGCCGACTCGGCGTAGGTGCGCGCGAGCGGCCGCGGCGGCTGGTCCGGCACGCCGATCCGGGGGGCGAGTCCCGCGCGGGGCGCGACGAGACCGCCGCGCGGCAGGTTGGTCGTCACGTTGCCGAAGCGGTCGACGTCGAGCACCGTCAGCTCGAGCCGGTCTTCCGCGACGAGCGGAGGCTCGATCGACAGCCGGACGGGATCGTCGATCGGCGGGCCGAGTTCGTCCGGCGGCAGCCCTCCGGCGAGGTGCGCGGCCACCGGCGCGAAGAGGTCGCGTCCGTGGAACGTCGGGTGGATCTCCCGCGGCCCGAGGTCGCGCCGCGCGATCTCGAACACCCGTGCGTCCGGCACGCGGTCGAGCACCAGCGTGAACAGCCCGTTGTCCGGTCCGACGTGGAGGTGTCGGCCGGCCTCGACCACGATCGCACGCCGGTCGGTGCCGACGCCGGGATCGACCACGGCCAGATGGACCGTGTCCGGGGGGAACCATGGCGCCGCCGAGGCGAGCACGAAGGCGCCGCGCCGGACGTCCTGCGGGGGGATCTCGTGGCTGATCGTCACGTGCCGGGCCTGCGGGCAGAGCCTGATCAGCACGCCGCGCATCGCGGCGACGTAACCGTCGGCGGTGCCGAAGTCGGTCAGCAGCGTCACCAGGGGGGCGCTCATGGCATCTTCTCCCGCCGGCATTCTCGTGGGCCGGGCGGCGCCAGCCAAGCGGGTCGGAGGCCGGCTCGCGCATGGACGGGCCGCTGGGCCGCTCTTATGATCCGGACGATCCTCGGCCGGTGAGCCCGCCACGTCCGGCCCCCACAGCCTCCGGAGAACGCACGATGCCAGGACGCATGATGTCTTTCGCCGTTCCCGTGCTCCTCGCCGCGCTGACCGCGGGCGACGTCGCGGTGACGCTGGCCGACGACGGGGGCGATGCCGTCCTCGGGTTCCGCATCGAGCGGCCGGTCCACGCCGTGGCGCTCAGACTCCCCGCGGCCGGCGACGCCCGGCTCGGAGCGCCCCCGTCGTTCGAGCCGGTGGCGGAGGGCGCCGGGGGCGAGATCGGCCGGCCCTGGGGCGTGGTCGAGCTGCGGTTTGCCGAGCTGTACCACCCCGAGATCGGCCTCGATCGTCCGGCGCTCGAGCAGCGGCTGGCGCGCCTCGAAGCAGTCGACGGTCCGGCGGTACTGGCGCTGGTCGGGGGACATCCGGCGTGGGGGCGCTTCGGTCCAGACGGTTTCGAGCCCGGCACGCTCGAGGGAGCCGACCTGGCCGCCTACCGGCGGGCGTTCACCGACTTCCTGCGCGAGGTGGCCCGCGTCGCCCGCGGCCGCGTCGCGTGGTACCTGCTCGACGACGCGCTGCCACGACCGGCCTCGCCCGACGACGCGAGGCTGGCGCAGTTCGAGATGAAGTCCGCCGCTGTCGCTCTGCGGGCCGAGCATCCGGATGCGGGGGTGGCGTTCCAGGTCGACGGGCGCCCCGGCGTCGAGCTGCTGGCGCGCGCCTACGCCGTGGCCGGTGACCTGGCGCCCTACGTCGACGGCGTCGCGATCGCCGTCCGACCGGGCGATGCGCTGGTCGGGGATCTCGGCGCGGTGCGCGACCTGCTGCGGGACGTCGATCCCGGCGCCTCGCTGTGGGCCGATGCCGACCTGACCGGCATCCGGGACCCGGACGTGGCGGCGGCCGAGGTCGCCGAACTGATCGTCGGCGGAGCCGACCTGGCGATCATCGCCCTGCCGCCCGCGGAGGGACCGGGCAGCGAGATCGTCGGCGGCGCCGCGATCGCGGGCCTGATCCGCGCGCTGGGGCCGGTGCTCGGGCTGTCGCCCGATCGAGACGCCGGCCTCGAACCCGCCGACCCGGGGACGCCAGTACGCTGGAAGCGGTTCTTCGATCCCGTCGGCCCCCGCGAACTCGTCCTCTTCTGGGCGATCCGGGACGTGCCGACCGATGCCACCGTCGCGTTCGTGTTCGAGACGTTCCTGCGCCGCGGCTGGTCGGTCGTCGACCCGGCGACCGGGCGCGAACGGCTGCTGCGCTCCCAGCCGGTCGACGAGACGCACGTACGGGTCGAGGCGCCGCTGCGGCGCGCTCCGCAGTTCCTGGTCGTCAGGCGCCGGCTGAGTTCGCCGGGCTTCGACACGCTGCCGGAAGAAGAGACGCAGGTCTCGACCCGGGCGACGGTCAGCGCCGACGAGGTGATCGCGGCCCACCAGAG
Source organism: Acidobacteriota bacterium (assembly GCA_024276295.1). Classification (GTDB taxonomy): domain Bacteria; phylum Acidobacteriota; class Polarisedimenticolia; order J045; family J045; genus J065. Next base: position 1,461 of record JAJRXN010000540.1, on the reverse strand, counting down.
ATTCCAGGCGTTTCAGCACGAACGGCTACAGACGATCTACCGCCGGGGACGGCTCAGCCTGCGGGTGCGCTACGGACAGGTGACCGGGACCCTCGACATCTCGATCCGCGGCGACTACCTGTGGAGCCGCGAGACCGGCGCCGAGTGGGTGATCGGCGAGACATTCTTCAACGGCGTCAGGCTCAACTGGGACAAGTTCCCCGAACTGCCGTTCCTCAGCCGCGAGCAGGCGATCCAGCTCCCGCTGGATCTCAATCTCGACAAGCGCTACCGCTACGAGCTGGTCGGCGAGGAGAACATCGACGGTCACGACTGCTGGGTGCTGCGCTTCGAGCCGCTCGACGAGGCGCTCTCGCTCTACCGCGGCAAGGCCTACATCGAAAAGCGCACCGCGGCTCTGGTGCGGGTGTCCTCGGTGCAGACCAACCTCAAGCCGCCGGTGATCAGCGACGAGACGACGCAGACGTTCCGCCCCTACGAGGCGCCGGACGGCACGATGCTGTGGATCCTCGACCGGGTCGACGGGCAGCAGATCTACACGATCTCGGGGACCAACCTCGTCGTGCTGCGCGAGATGACGTTCGGTCCGCCGGAGATCAACCGGCCGGACTTCGCGACGCTCCAGGCGACGATCTACCGCTCGGACAAGCAGATGCTCCGCGAGACCCCCGAGGGTTTCAAGTGGCTCGACCGCACCGAAAGCGGCGATCGGGTCGTCAACGAGAAGGGCGACCCGACCCAGCTCTTCGCGATCGGCGGGCTGCTCAAGGACGAAGGGGCCTCGGACGGCGTGATCCCGCTGGCCGGCGTCAACTACACCAACGTCGATTTCCGCGGCAGGGGCTGGCTGTTCAACGTGTTCTTCGCCGGAGCGCTGGCCAACGTGAATCTGTCCAACCCCTCGCTGTTCGGGTCGAAGGTCGATCTCGGCGTGACGCTCAACGCGATCGCCTTCCCGCTGACCGATCGCATCTTCGAGGTCGATCCGGTCAGCGACCGGATCGTCGAGATCGAGGAGCAGCGGGTCCAGCGCACGCCGCAGTCGCTGACGGTCGATCTCGGATACCCGGTGAGCGAGTTCCTCAAGCTGCGCGGCAGCGTGAACCTGCAGTACATCAACTACCAGCGGGCGAGCGAGACGCGGAACTTCACGACGCCGGCCGACCACCTGCAGAGTTCGGCCCTGCTCGAGCTGGCCGTCGATCGTCGCGGCTGGGGATTCCTGGTCCAAGGTAGGACCTACCGCCGCTCCGACTGGCAACCATGGGGGCCGGACGGCGCTCTGGTGACCGGCGACGAGATCGAGCGTGCGAAGTCGTTCAGCACCTGGCAGGTCGGCGTCCGGAAGGACTGGTTCCTGCCGTACTTCCAGCGGATCCAGTTCTCCACGCGCTGGGAGGCCGGCACGGATCTCGACCGGTTCTCGGCGTTCACGTTCGGATTCCTCTCCGGTGATCGCGT
>JAJRXN010000539.1 GCA_024276295.1 Acidobacteriota bacterium | reverse complement strand
CGCCGGATGCGCCTTGCCGGCGAACAGGAACTGCACCGGCCCGCGGGGGTGGTCGAGGATCCGTCGCAGGCGTGCGAGGTCCCGGAACAGCAGCCCGGCGCGCTTGTAGACCGCAAAGCGCCGCGCGAAGCCGATCGTCAGTGTGTTCGGATCGAGCACCGTGCCGATGGCGCTCAGCGCCCGGGGCGAGGCGCCGTGCCGGCCGTACATCCGGACGAGGTTCTCCCGGGCCATGCGGATCAGGCGGCGCTTCTGGGCGCGGTGGGCGCTCCAGAGTTCCTCGTCCGGAATCTGCGCGATCGCCTCGCTCCAGCGCGCGGCGTCGCGCGAGACCTCCTCCCAGTCGGGCCCGACATAGCGGCGCAGCAGGTCCGTCATCTCGAGCCCGAGCCAGGTCCTGGTGTGCACGCCGTTGGTGACCGACGTGATCGGCGGGTCGCCCTCGCCGCCGAACAGCGGACGCCACATCTCGCGGCTGACCTCGCCGTGGCGCGCGCTGACGCCGTTGCGATACGACGACAGCTTCAGTGCGAGCACCGTCAGGTTGAACGGCTCGCGGTCGTTCGACGGCTCGGCCCTGCCGAGACCGAGCAGCTCGGAGAGCGGCAGGCCGAGCCTGACCGCCCAGTTGCCGAGATAGAGGCGGGCCACCTCGGGGTCGAACACCTCGTTGCCGGCCGCCACCGGCGTGTGGGTCGTGAACGCGATGCTGCGGGAGATCTTCTCGCGGGCACGTGACAGCGGCTCTCCCGCGTCGAGCTGCTCGGCCAGCAGCTCGAGGGTCATCATCGCGCAGTGTCCCTCGTTGAGGTGCCAGACCGCCGGCTGGATGCCGAGGGCACGCAGGGTGCGCACCGCACCGACGCCGAGGACCATCTCCTGGCAGAACCGCATCTCCCGGCCCCGCACGTAGAGGATGTGCGAGATCGGTCGGTCCTGGACCTCGTTCTGCGGCAGATCCGAGTCGAGCAGGAGGACCGGCACGCGGCCGACCTGGCACAGATAGACCTGCAGGTGGACGGTGCGGTCGAGCAGCGGAACGCCGATGGTCAGCGGCCGGCCCGTCTCGGCCAGCACCGGCCGGACGGGAAGCCGGGTCAGATCGAAATCCGGGTAGAAGTGCTGCTGGCGCCCTTCGGCGTCGATCGTCTGGCGGAAGTAGCCGCGCCGGTAGAGCAGCCCGACCGCGACGAACGGAATGCCGAGGTCCGACGCCGCCTTGCAGTGGTCACCGGAGAGCACGCCGAGCCCGCCGGAGTAGATGCCCAGCGTCTCGTGCAGGCCGTATTCGGTCGAGACGTAGGCGAACGGGCCGTTCCGGTACTCGGGGTGTTCCCGGTAGAACCACCACGACTCGGGTCGGCTCATGTAGCGGTCGAACTCGCCGATCACGCGCTCATAGGACGCCAGAAACGCCTCGGAGACGAGCAGCGACTCCCAGTGATGCGGTTCGACATGGACCAGCAGCTCGACGGGATTGCGGTACCGCGCCCACAGCTCCGGATGGATGCTCGAGAACAGGAGTTTCGCTTCGGGCGTCCAGCTCCACCACAGGTTGTATGCCAGTTCGCGGAGCCGCGAGACCTCGGCCGGGAGGTGGAACTCGAGCGGCGTCAGCGTCGGCAGGGAGGTATGGAGCGGGCCGGGGACGGACATCGGCGGAGTCTCCTCGCAGGTGGCGGCCCGCGGCGGCGGGCCGGCGCCGCTGTTCGCGACGAGCCGGGATTGTACGGCAGTGGCTGGTGAAGAGGGACTGTCTGTTGCCATCGAGGCCGGTTCGCCGTATGGCCTCGGTGGCCGCGGTGTCGATCATCCGATCGGCCCCGGCTCCTGCCCCGGGAGCGCGGCGGGCGGACTTGAACGAGACCCCCCTTTCGTCCGACAGGCCGCAGCTCCGGTGGACTTGCATCGCTTGCTGGTCCGCGGCGGCCGGGACGCACCGCCCAGTCCCGGTCGCGAGCAGTTCCTGCCGCCGCCACGACGCGTTGCCGGGCGGTCGTCCGTGGTCAGGTCAGTCGTCGTGATCCGCGGGATGGTGCCGAAGGCGAGACTCGAACTCGCACGGGGTTGCCCCCACATGGCCCTCAACCATGCGCGTCTACCAATTCCGCCACTTCGGCCCCTTGTGAACGGAGCCGGACCCGGCGAGCGCCGCGGTCCGACCGGCGCAGAGTCTAAAACCTACTCGCCGTCCGGCGCCACCGGTTCGCCACCGGTCTCCTGCGTCGCCGGCGGCTGGTCGGCCGGCGTGCCCTCCGGTGCCGCCGGCTCGCTGGCCGCGGCCGGCGCCTGGGCCTCGTCGAGGATGTCGAGCACGGAGGACTGCCGGTTCGAGGAGAGGATGACCAGCGTCAGCGACGTGAGCATGAACAGCGCCGCGGCGACCGCCGTGGCCTTGGTCAGCACGTTGCCGGACGCACGGGGGCCGAAGGCGGCCTGGGTGCCACCCCCGCCGAATGCGGCGGCGATGTCGCCCCCCTTCCCGCTCTGCAGCAGCACGACGAAGATCAGGAAGATCGACGCCAGCACGTGAATCGGCAACACGACGTAGAACCACACGATCGGTTTCTCCCGGGCTGAGCCGCGAAACGCTAGCACGCCGGCCGGGGGGGCGGCAAACCGCCAGCCCCGGTCATGCCCCCTCGAGTCCCTTGGCTCTTGCCGTCGCGCGCGCGATCTCCTCGAAGCTCGCCGCCTCGAGGCTCGCCCCGCCGACGAGGAACCCGTCGACCTCCTCGAGACGGGCCAGCGGCTCCGCATTGCCCGGCTGGACCGACCCCCCGTAGAGAATCCGCAGCCGCGCCGCCTGCTCCGGAGGCAGGATCCCCGCCAGGGTGGCGCGGACGAAGGCGTGGGCGGCGGAGACCTGCTCGGGGGTCGCGTGGCGGCCGGTGCCGATCGCCCACACCGGCTCGTAGGCCACCACCAGCTCGTCGAGCTGTTCGGCGCGGGCCTCGGCGAGCCCGCGCTGGAGCTGCTGTTCGAGCACGACCTCGGTGCGGCCCGCCTCGCGTTCCGGTTCGGTCTCGCCGATGCACAGGATCGGCGGCAGGCCGTTTTCGACCGCCGTCCGCAGCTTGCGCGCGATCAGCGCGTCGGTCTCGCCGAAGATCTCCCGGCGCTCGGAGTGCCCGAGGATCACCCGCCGGCAGCCGACGTCGAGCAGCATCGGGACCGAGACCGCCCCCGTGAAGGCGCCGGACAGCTCGCGGTGCGCGTTCTGGGCGATCAGCGTCAGCGGCAGGCCGGCGGCGATCTCCGCCGCGACGCGCGGAAGGGCGGGGAAGGCGGGGGCGACCCCCAGCTCCAGCCCGTCCGGCAGCGGAGCCGCCGCCAGCCGCTCGCGCAGGGCGTCGCACCACTGCCCGGCGGCGGTGGCCGTGTGGTTCATCTTCCAGTTGCCGGCGACGAACGGGACGCGCGTCATGCCTGCTCCGCTGCACTGCGCAGGGCGGCGAGCCCCGGCAGGTCGATGCCCGACAGCAGCTCGAGGGCCGCGCCACCGCCGGTCGAGACGTGGTCGAAGCGGTCGTCGAGGCGGAACCGCCGCGCCGCGGCCGCCGTGTCACCGCCGCCGAGCACGACGAACGCGTCGAGGCCGGCGAGGTGGCTGGCGAGGAGCCGCGTTCCGGCATCGGCCCCCTCGAGTTCGAACATGCCGACGGGTCCGTTCCACAGCACGGTCCGCACGTCGGGCCCGAGCAGCGCGGTCCAGCGCTCGACCGTCTGCGGGCCGATGTCGACTCCGGCGCGCCCCGCGGGAATCTCGACGCCGGGCGTCGTCTCGAGTCCGAGGACCTCGTGCCGCTCGACCCGTGTGGCGACGACGTGATCGGAAGGCAGTTCGATCGCGACGCCGCGCGCCGCGGCGCGCCCTTCGAGTTCGCGGGCCAGGTCGAGCCGGTCATGCTCGACGAGCGAGTCGCCCGTCGCGTGTCCCCGGGCCGCCAGGAACGTGTAGGCCATCGCCCCACCGATCAGCAGGCGGTCGACCCGTTCGAGCAGCCGTTCGATGAGCTGGATCTTGTCCGAGACCTTCGCGCCGCCGAGGATTGCCACGTACGGCCGCTCGGGGGCTTCGACGAGCCGCGAGAGAGCCGAGACCTCGCGCTCCATCAGCAGGCCGACCGCTCCGCCGCCGAGCACCTTCGGGACGCCGACGACGCTCGCGTGCGCGCGGTGGGCCGCCCCGAAGGCGTCGTTGACGAACAGCTCGGCCGGCTCCGCCAGCGCCGCGGCGAACGCGG
>JAJRXN010000075.1 GCA_024276295.1 Acidobacteriota bacterium | reverse complement strand
GCAACCCGCCACCGGACAACGGCTTGCCGGACGGACGCCCCCCGGGCGACCGTCACGACCGTCCGCATGCGGACACCTGCCCCGGACACCGTCCGGACACTCCACCCAGATACGCACCAACAAGCTGCGCTACACGTAGGGTGGCAAACGGAACCGGCCCGCGGGAGAATCCATCCCTGCGCCCTGCACCGCTCGGCGCACACCCGTGGAGGTTCGACGCGGTGATCGTCACGCTGGCCCGCGATGCCGACGTGCCCGCGGTGCGTGCCGCACTGGCCGGTCTCGGTCTGTGGACCGTGCTCTACGACGGCCCGGAGGGGACACGTCACCTGCTGGTGCTCGACCACTCCCGCGCGGTGGACCCCGAGACCGTCCACGGCGTCGACGGCGTCGCTTCCGTCTCTGCGCGCAGCCCGCGACCTCCCCGCGTCGACCTGCTGCCCTGTCGGGTCGAGATCGCCGGAATACCGATCGGACATGGCTGCCGGCCCGTCCTGATGGCGGGTCCCTGCAGCGTCGAGAGCCGCGAACAGCTCGAGTCCCTGGCGGCGCGGGTCGCGGCGTCGGGAGCACGCTTCCTGCGGGGCGGCGCCTTCAAGCCGCGAACCTCTCCCTACGAGTTCCAGGGACTCGGCGAGCAGGCTCTCGGCTGGCTGCGCGATGCTGCGGATCGCCATGATCTGGCGGTCGTCACCGAGGCGCTCTCCGAGGAGACCGTCGCCGCGGTCGCCGACGTCGCCGACCTGATCCAGATCGGCTCGCGCAACATGCACAACTCCGCCCTGCTGCGCGCAGCCGGAGCGACCGGCAGGCCGATCCTGCTCAAGCGCGGCATGGCTGCGACGATCGAGGAGTGGTTCGGTGCCGCCGAGTACTGCCTCGAGCGGGGCGCTCCGGCAATCATCTTCTGCGAGCGCGGCATCCGGGGCTTCGATCGCGAGACCCGGAATCTGCTCGATCTGGCCTCGGTCGCGCTGCTGGCGCACGTCCATCGCGTCCCCGTCATCGTCGACCCGTCGCACGCCCTCGGCCGGCGTGACCTGATGCCACCCCTGACGCGCGCCGCTCTGGCGGCCGGCGCCCATGGCCTGCTGGTCGAGGTGCACGACGCTCCTGAAAGGGCGCGCAGTGACGGGCCCCAGGCGCTGTGCCCGGCCGAGTTCGCGGCGCTGGCCGATGGCATCGCCTCGGCCGCCGCCCCGGTGGAACGCATCCGGTGAACACCGCGCCGCCCTCCCGCGCCGGCACATCTGAGGCTCTGCCCGGCAGCGGGGCGATGTTCGATGCCATCGCCACGCGCTACGACCTGCTCAACCGGATCATCTCGCTCGGCCTCGACCGCGCTTGGCGCCGGGCGGCTGTTCGCGCGCTGGAGCTTCGCCCGGGCCATCGGGTGCTGGACCTGGCCACCGGAACGGCCGACATGGCGCTGCTGGCGCTCCGACTCCAGCCCGGAATCCGGGTGATCGGGCTCGACCCCTCCCCGAAGATGCTGGCCGTCGCGGCCAACAAGCTTCGCTCCACGCAGGGGGTTGCGCTGGGAGAGGGGGACGCAATGCGCCTCCCGCTCGCCGACGATGCCATCGACGCCACGATGATCGCCTTCGGCATCCGCAACGTCCCGGACCGCCTCCAGGGGCTCCGCGAAATGGCCCGCGTCACGCGCCCCGGCGGACGCGTGGCGATCCTCGAGCTGACCGAGCCTCGCCGCGGCCCGTTCGCGCCGCTGGCCCGGGCCTGGACCCGCCACGCCGTGCCGCTGATCGGGGCGGCGATCTCCGGGGCCGCCGAATACCGCTATCTCCAGCGCTCGGTCGCCGCGTTCCCGGCTCCCGAGGCGTTCGCCGCCCTGATGCGCGACGGCGGCCTTGAACCGCTGGCGGTCCGCATCCTCGGCTTCGGAGCCTGCTGCCTTTTCGTCGGGACGCCCCGGGGAGCGTCGGGAGGATGACCAGCGCGCCCGGCTCCGGCGCCGCCGGCGTTCCGGTCCCCGGACTCGACGCGGCGTTGCGTGCGATCCGGCCCGACGGACGCCCGCGAGCGATCGTGCTGCCGGCCCCGGTCACGCGCCCCGAACGCATGTGGTCGCTTGCCCGACCCGGCGAGACCGCGGTGTTCTGGGCACCGCCGGGCGGACCGATGATCGCGGGGCTCGGCGAGGCGGCCGCCGTTCGCTGGCCCACCCGTACCGTCGACGAGCGCGCCGACCATGCCGCCTCCACCCTGCTCCGGCGGATCGAGACGGTCTTCGCTCCCGGGGCGCCGCACATCGCGCCGATGCTCATCGGCGGCGGCCCGTTCGATCCCGAGCGGGCTCCGGGACGCTTCGCTCCCCTCGGCCCCGGCCGGCTCGTCCTGCCGCGCTGGACATATGTCGCGCGCGCCGGTGGCGCCGCGCTGCTTCTCGTTCTCGACTCCGGCATCGCTTCCGATCGCGTCCGCGCGCTGGCCGAGCGGACGGAAGCGGTGCTTCGCCTGCTCGCGAGCGATGCGCCCCCCCCTCCTCCCGCCACCGGGCCCGCCAGACGCTGGATCGCTCCCTCGGCGGACGCCTGGCGCGAGCGCTTCGAGGCCGCGCGGAAGGTCCTGGCCCGTGGCGAGCTGACGAAGGTCGTGCTGGCGCACGCCGGCGAGATCGAAGCCGACGGGCCGATCGACGCCGTCGCGGCACTAGCCCGGCTGATCGACCGCGACGACCCCGTCACCGTGTACGGCATCCGCGCCGGCGACGCGGCGTTTGTCGGCGCCACGCCGGAGACCCTGTTCGCGCTCCGCTCCGGTCATCTCCTGGCCGATGCGCTGGCGGGGACCATCTCCGCATCCGATGCCGCGGCACCGGGCGCCACTGCCGAACGCCTCGGCGAGCGGCTGCTGGCTAGCGCCAAGGACCGTCGCGAACAGCAGATCGTCGTCGAGGCGGTGGCGGACGCGCTTTCCCCACTCTGCACCGGGCTCGAGATCCCGGCCCGGCCCGCCATCCGGCTCCTCGGCCGCGTGGCTCACCTCAGCACGCCGATCAGCAGCGCGGTGCGCCCGGGAGTCGGCTGGGAGACGCTGGTCCGCGCCCTGCATCCGACGCCGGCCGTCGGGGGCCATCCCCGCGAAGCCGCGCTTCGATTCCTCCGCGCGATCGAGCCGGAGTCCCGCGGCTGGTTCGCCGGGCCGTTCGGAGTCGTCGAGCGCGGCGGCGACGCCCGCTTCGCGGTCGCGATCCGTTCCGCGCTGGTCGACGGACCCCGCGCCGTCGTCTGGGCCGGCGCGGGAATCGTCGACGGGTCGCGCGCCGAAGCCGAGTACGAGGAGACCCTGGCCAAGATGCGCCGGTTGCGGGCCGCCCTGGGGGTGCCACCGTGACGGACCCCGCCGACGTCCAGTTCTTGGCCGCATGCCGGCTGCTCGCCGGGCTGCGTTCCGCCGGCATCCGGCTGGTGGTGATCAGCCCCGGAGCCCGCTCCCTCCCGCTCGCCCTCGCCGCGCGACGCGTCGCCGGGCTCCGGGTGCTCACCGCCCGCGACGAGCGTGCGGCCGCCTTCCTCGCTCTCGGCGCAGCGCGGGCCTCGGGGGTGCCGGCGGTCACCATCGCGACCTCCGGCACGGCGGGTGCGCACTGGCATCCCGCGATCCTCGAGGCCGACGCAGCGGCCATCCCGCTGGTCGCCCTGACCGCCGACCGGCCGCCGGAGCTGCGCGCCCGCAGCGCCCCGCAGACGGTCGACCAGGTCGACCTCTTCGGTCGCACCGTCCGGCTCGCTCTGGAGATCGGTGCCCTCGGAGACCCGGGGCTGCCCGGCGAGTCGCTCGCCGCGTCGGCCCGGATCGCCGTCCGCGCCGCCCTCGGCCCCCCGGCCGGCCCGGTCCACCTCAACGTGTCGCTGCGCAAGCCGCTCGATCCGTCGGACCGCGCGCTCCGCGAGGAGGTTCCCGGGGATCGCCCCGCGATCCCGGTCGTCGCCCCGCAGGTTCTCCCGGCCGCGGCAGCCGTCGAGGCGATCGCCCCGCGCGTGGCCGGTGCGCGCCGGCTCGCGATCGTCGCCGGCCCCGACGTCCCGTGGCGCGGCCTGCCGGCCGGCCGGCTGCGGGAACTCGCCACCCGCTCCGGCGCCGTCGCGCTGTGCGAGGCGGGCAGCGGGGCCGCCTGGGCCGCGGAGAGCGGCTTCCCGCTCGTCACCGCCTTCGAGCCACTCGTCCGCGCCCCGGCGGCCCGCGAGCGTCTGCTCCCCGACGTCCTGATCCAGCTCGGTCCGCCTCCGACCTCGAAAGGGCTCGACGCCTGGTCCGGCGGCCGGCACGCCCCGGAGCGGATCGTCATTGCGCCGGCAGGCATCCCCGATCCGTGGCACGACGCCGCGATCCTCGCCGCCGAGCCCCTCGCCGGGCTGGCGGCGCTGCTCGACGCCGCGCAACCGGCATCCGATCCCGGCTGGTCCCGCGCCTGGCGCGACGCACTGCAGGCGCTCGAACGCGCGCGCGACCGGATCCTCCGCTCCGCGCCGGGCAGCCGTCCGCTCGACGAGCCGCACACGGTCGCACGCGTGCTCTCGAGGCTCGCCTCCGGACGGCACGTGCTGCTCGCCAACAGCCTGCCAGTCCGCGAGGCCGAGCTGTTCGTCGCGGAGCGACCAGAAGCCCGCTCCGTGATCACGCAGCGCGGTGCGAGCGGCATCGACGGGCTGATCGCCGGCGCCGCCGGCGCCGCCGTCGCCACGGGAGAGCCGGTGCTCGCGCTGCTCGGCGACGTCGCGGCGCTGCACGACCTCACCTCGCTGCTCGTGCTGCGCGAGCTGGCGGCCCCGGTCCTCGTGGTCGTGCTCGACAATCGTGGCGGGCGGATCTTCGAACAGCTCCCCTTCGCCGGGTCCGGCCTCGAGCCCGCCGAGCTGGAGACACTCTGCACGATGCCTCCGGCGATCGACTTCGCCGCCGCGGGAGCGGCCTTCGGTATCCCGGCCCTCCGTGCGGCGGACCGCTCCGCGCTCGATGCCGCGCTCGAGACCGCCGCCGGCGCGCGCGGTCCTTTCCTGCTGGCGATCGAGGTCGCCCCCTCCTCGAGCGCCCGGACCACGCGCGCCCTGATCGACGCGGTCGATGCTGAACTGCGCACCGCCGATGCCCCCTGACGCCGCACCGGAGCCGCTCGGCGAGCCCTCCGGCCTGCGCTGGGGAGCGGCCGGCACGTCGCGGCGCGTCCCGCTCGTCCTGCTCCACGGATTCGGCGGATCGTCGGCGTCCTGGCTCCCGCTCGTCGCGCACCTGAGCGGACGTCCGGTCGTCGCGCCGGACCTGCCGGGCCACGCCGGCGCGGCCCCTCCCGCGCCGGGGGCATCCTTCGAGGAGGCCGCCGACATGGTCTTCACCGGACTCGCCGCGTCCGGCATCTCCCGGGCCGTGCTCTGCGGCTATTCGCTCGGCGGACGGGTCGCCCTCTCGCTGGCCCTGCGGCACCCCGAGCGCTTCGCGGGACTCGTGCTGATCGGTGCCCATCCCGGCCTCGGCACGGCCGGCGAGCGGACCGAGCGCCGCGCGGCCGACGAGCGCTGGGCCCGGCTGATCGAGCATGACGGCCTCGACGCCTTCGCCACGCGCTGGGCCGCGCTGCCGCTGTTCGCCAGCCAGCGGGACCTCCCACCCGATGTGCTCGCGCCTCAGGCGGCCATCCGCCGCGGCCACGAACCGCGCGCCCTCGCCGCCGCCATGCGCGCGTTCAGCCTGGCGGGGATGCCGGATCAGCGGGCGGCGCTGACCCGCTTCCCTCTCCCGGCGCTCCTGCTCGCCGGCCAGCGGGACGCCCGGTTCACCGCCCTCGCGCGCACGATGGCCTCCGCTATGCTGGATGCCCGGTTCGTGGCGATCGCCGGAGCCGGCCACAACACCGTGCTGGAGCGCCCGAAGGAGACCGGCGCACTGATCGACGCCTTCTGGAAGGAGATTGCCTGATGCCCCCCGTGACCTGGACGCGCATCGATCGTTACGGCTTCGAGGACATCTGCTACGACAAGTCCGACGAAGGGATCGCGAAGATCACCATCAACCGCCCGCGGGTGCGCAACGCCTTCCGCCCGCAGACCGTCCATGAGATGCAGCGCGCGTTCGAGGACGTCCGTGACGACCCCGCCATCGGCGTCGCGATCCTGACCGGCGCCGGCGACCAGGCGTTCTGCTCGGGCGGCGACCAGCGCGTCCGCGGCGACGGCGGCTACGTCGGCGACGATGGCGTGCCGCGGCTCAACGTGCTCGACCTGCAGCGGCAGATCCGCACGCTGCCCTAGCCGGTGATCGCGATGGTCGCCGGCTACGCCATCGGCGGCGGCCACGTTCTCCACGTCGTGTGCGACCTGACGATCGCCGCCGACAACGCCCGGTTCGGCCAGACCGGCCCCAAGGTCGGCAGCTTCGATGGCGGTTACG
>JAJRXN010000538.1 GCA_024276295.1 Acidobacteriota bacterium | reverse complement strand
GCGGGTCGGTCTCGACTCCCGGCAACGGCGCCAGGAACATCGCCCAGAAACGCCCGCCGGCCCCGGTGGCCGTCATCGCCCACGCCGCGCTCGACCGCGTCGTCTTCGGCCTGCGGATCGGCTTCGAGGAAGTTCCCACGGCGCGGCCGAAACCCGCGGGCGAGGCGGCGTTCATCCCGTCGATGGCGGAAGAATGAACGACGACGCCGGTCGCGTTCTACCGTGCCAGCAGCAGCACGCGGATGGTACCGATGCCCGTCTCGAGCGGCTCGAGAGCCTTGCCGATGATCGTTCCCGGAGCGACCTCCAAGGCCCGCATCGCGTGCCCGGGCGTCGCCGAGGAGACGAGCAGGTCGCCTGCGCGGATGGCGCCGTAGCCGGCGTCGACCTTGGCCAGAGCGAAACGCGTCTCCACCACGGGCACGACGTATCCCGCGCCCGTGGCGGAGGGACGGTGCGATCCCGCGGCCACGCCGACGACTCCCTGGTCCATCGGAGACGTGGCGACGATCACGTGCCCGGGGTGATCCGGATCGAGCACGAGCAGGTCACCGTGTTCGGCCTCACCGGTGATCGGCAGGAGCATGGCGCCGGCCGGCGGGGTCGAAGAATCGGCGTCCCGCTGCGACTCGGGGCCCCGGCCGTCCGGCCTTTCGGGCGGCAGGGCGACGGACAGCTCGAGGTGCGGCTGCTCGTGTCCATCACTTCCAGGAACCGGCTCGTTCCCCGCCGACGCGCGCCGCTCCGTCGCACCCACCGCCGGCGCCGGCCCGCCCCGCGGAGCGTCGATCGACGAATCGAATTCGTGGATCGCGGCGACCAGCGCCCGTGACCGCGAAAGGTCGATTTCCGCGTCAGGACGCAGGCCGATCGCGGCGTGCATCCTCCTGAAGCGCTCGAACGCGGTGTAGGCACCGAGTTCCGGCTCAGCGGCGATGCGCTCGCGGTGTTCGGCCATCGAAGGGATGTAGGCCTCATGCTCCTTCGCCTGCACCGGAGTGAGCCGCTCGAAGCCGATCCGCAGGCCCCAAACCATGTAGTCGAACGCGACCTCCGTGCAGGACGGGTCGACGGGAGCCACGGCGAGCGTCTCCGTCGTGACGGACTCCACGTAGAGCGTGCAGGCGGCCCCGCGGGACGTCACGTGTGCCGTCAGCCCGAGGTCCGGATTGGCGACCCAGGCGAAGGTCGGGTCGAGGCTCACCACGGCACGCCCACCCGCAAGCCGCGCCGACCCGCGCGTGTAGACGGCCACCTCCGAGGCCTCGGGAGCGTGGTAGACGATCACCCGCGAGGGATCCCCGGGGTGGTTCTGCACGAACGAGACCGCACCGCTTCCCTGGATCTTGTAGGTCTGCCGCCCGACATAGGCCCATCCGGACGAGTCGGTGTCCTCGAAGAGGCCGCCGTAGTCGCCGCCGGACGCCCGGATGCCCCGTCCGCCGAAGTCGATCCCGCTCGCCAGGAGAACGGAAGCATTGGAGACGTCGTTCACGATGGAAGCTCCATTGTCCGCGCCACTGACGATGAGTCCGTAGTCGTAGGCCCCCGCTTCGACACGGGCCCCGGTCACGGTGTTCTCGAAGACCGCCGCCGTCTCACCGCCATACGCCTCGATGCCGCGATCCCCGATGCCGACGTTGGCGTAACCGCTCCCGTTCGCAGCGGCGAAGTAGCCGCCCTTCGCGTTGCCGTACGCCCGGATCCCGTCGTTGTCGATGCCGACCTGGGCGTACCCGCTCCCGTCGCTGTCCTGGAAGAACCCTCCCATCACGCTGCCGAAGGCCTCGACACCTCGATTTCCAGACGCCAGCCGGGCCTCGCCGGTCGAGTCGCTGTCCTGGAAGAATCCCCCCATCGCGGACCCGAAGGCCTGGATCCCCCGGTTGCCGACGCCGAGTTCGGCGTAGCCGCTGTTGTCGGCGTCCGCGAAGTAGCCGCCCCGAGTGCTGCCGTACGCCCGGATCCCGTCGTCACCGAACGCGAGGTACGCCTCTCCGGTGCCGTCGACGTCCTGGAAGTAGCCGCCGCCGTAGTCGCCGTAGGCCTGGAGCCCGTATGTCCCCTGTCCCGTCGAATCGACGATCAGCCTGCCGGACTTCGTCTGCGCAGTGCTCGACGTGTCGAGAAAGCCGCTGGCCGGACGACCCTCGAGACGGCCCGCGTTGAGCGCG
>JAJRXN010000074.1 GCA_024276295.1 Acidobacteriota bacterium | reverse complement strand
GCCCCGGGACCTACACGATGCTGTCGAGCGTCTTCGCCGACTACGGTGACGTCTGGCTCGAGATCCAGATCGGTTCGGAGACGCTCTCGCCGCGGATCCCCGTCGCCTCGGCCGGCTATGCGCTCAACGCGGGCCACCTCGGCGGCCGCCCGCCGGGCGACTTCCTCGACACCTCGGCCACGTCGCAGACGAAGTCCGGCCGGCTGGTGATCGACGCCACCGGTCAGGGCACGTACGGGATCGAAGGGTACGGCGACTTCGGCGGAGGCTACTTCAAGGACAGCACCGATTCCGGCTACGCCTACGTCGGCTCCGGCACGCGCGGGGTCAGTGCATACGGCGCCGAAATGGGCGGCTACTTCGAGGACACGGACGGCACGAGTTTCGCCCTGGTCGGTTACGGTGAGATCGGCATCGACGCCCGCGGTGACCTGATGGGCGGTGAGTTCGAATCCATGCTCGGATCCGGTCTGGGACGCGCCGGCTTCAACCACCGCGGCATCGAGGGCTACGGCAACGAGATGGGCGGCTACTTCAAGGACCGCGACAATTCCGGCGAGGCCTTCGTCGGCTACGGCGACTCCGGCATCGAGGCTTCCGGCACCTTAACCGGCGGTCTGTTCTGGGATGCCAACGCGTCCGGGTACGCATACGTGGGGCTGGGCGACCGCGGGGTCGTCGGTTGGGGAAACGTGTCGGGCGGCGAGTTCTCGGACCGGGACGACTCCGGTACGGCCGAGGTCGGCTACGGCGACATCGGCATTTCGGCCAAGGGCGACCAGGCGGGCGGCTATTTCGAAGACACCTTGGGCCTGGTGAACCCGGGCGCGTACACCTACGTCGCTTCCGACGACTACGGCCTCCGCGCCTTCGGGTACTCCGGGGGCGGTTACTTCGAGGACCTCAACGGTTCCGGCTACGCCTACGTCGGCTACGGCGACCGCGGGATCCGCGCTCTGGGCGACACCTACGGCGGCGGGTTCCTCGACAACGACGGATCCGGATGGGTCCGAGCCGGCTACGACACCTACAAGGTCTACGGCAACGGGACCGTCTCGTTCGTCCAGAACCATCCCGACGACGCCTCGCGGGTCGTCGTCTACCACGCGCCGGAAGCCTCCGAGGTCGCCGTCTACACCCGCGGGTCGGGCCGGCTCGCCGGCGGACGGGCGGCGATCGCGCTCGATGCGACCTTCCCGCTCGTGACGAACCCCGACCTCGGCCTGACCGCGCACCTGACCCCGCGCGGGCAGGGCTGCGTGCTCTACGCCGAGTCGGTCACCCCGTCCACGCTGACCGTGGCGAGCGACGATCCGTCCTGCGCCGACGCGGTCTTCGACTACATGGTCTGGGGCCTGCGGATCGGCTTCGAGGAACTCCCGCCGGTCCAGCCGAAGGACCAGGAAGCGCTGATCCCCTCGATGGCGAATCACCGCGCGCTGCTCGACGAACGGCCCGAACTCGCCGCCTACACCGCCGCGGCGCAGTTCCGGGCCACCGCGGAACTCCGCGGCGAACTCGCCGCGCTCGAGGCGGCGACCGACGCCGGGCCGGGCGGTTCGGCGGCGGCCGACCTGCTGGCGCGGATCGGCGAGTACGATCCCGAGGTCCACGGGCCCGTCGCCCGGCTCCTCGGCTTCGAGACCGACCCGGGACGCCTCGAAGAGGCGCCGGCGGCGGGCGGGACCGAGGAAGCGTCCGTCGAAGAGCCCGGCGCGCCTGCACCAGGCGGCGCACCGGCCGGCGCCCTCCCCGCCGCCTCGCTCGTCGCCGCCGAGACCGACCCCGCGGGCGAGCGCGCCGCGGCGACCGAAGAGCCGCTGCCGGCCGGCGCCGCGATGCTGCCGGTCTCCGGCGCGATCGCGCCGGGCGACGTCGTCGCGCTCGATCCCGAGCGGCCGGGACGCGTGCGCCGCGCCGAGACGCTTGCCGATCCCGGCGTGATCGGCGTCGCCCTCGGACCGGCACGACCCGGCGACGAGGGCGACGAGGCGCCGGTGATCAGCTTCGGCGTCGCGACCGTGCGGGTCGATGCCGGCTACGGGGCGATCGCGCCGGGCGACCTGCTCGTCGCCTCGCCGACCGCCGGCCACGCCATGCGCGCGCTCGAGATCGTCCCGGGCACCCTGCTCGGCAAGGCGCTCGAGCCGGTCGACGCCGGCACCGCCGCGATCCGCGTGCTGCTGACGGCGCGTTAGTCGCCGGCGGTGGGAGGCGGAGGGTGCCTCGTTGCAGCCGATGCTCCAAGCCGAGCCGGCACGCGAGCAATCACATGCCGTGGGCGCGCGACCCCGTCGCCGGGCTCAGCGGGCCACCGGTCGTTCGGTGCCGTCGGTCCCGAGCCCCGGCGTCCCCTCGCCGCCGTCGCCCCCCGTGGCGACGTGGTACCAGGCCGTCCCGGAACCGGGCGTCTGGCGGTCGTACGCCGAATTGCCCGGAATCCGCTCGCCGATGCGCCCGGCGGCGATGCCGTCGTCGAGCCACGCGACGTCGCCGCGGTACGGGTTGGACTCGGCGCCGGCCACGCTCGCGTCCTCCCACGCCAAGTCGACGGCCGACGTGAACCGCAGCGGCTCGGTGGATCCCGGAGGCGAGACGTCGCCGGGGCGAGGCGCGTCTCGCCGACGTTCACGCGGACGGAGGCCGAGATCGCCTCCGATCAAGCAACACTCTTTCTGTAAAAGCGCCGGCGAGCACGATTATTCCGTCTCCATGGTGAGGTAGCGCTTGCCTGTTTCCCAGTCCTCATCGAACTCGACGAGCACGGCGCTGACGAGTCTGAGGAGGGATTCTT
>JAJRXN010000537.1 GCA_024276295.1 Acidobacteriota bacterium | reverse complement strand
CCTGGTCGCCGCGCTGGCGACGGCGCTGGCGGACACGCTCGGCTCGGAGATCGGCCAGGCGTGGGGACGCCGTACGGTCCTGATCACCACGTTCCGGCCGGTTCCGCGGGGAACCGACGGGGCGGTGAGCCTCGAGGGGACGCTGGCCGGGCTGGCGGGCGCCGCCGTGCTCGGCGCGGTCGGTGCCGGCCTCGGCCTGATCGCGCCGGGCGCGATCGCGGTCGTCGTGGTGGCCGCGTTCGTCGGCACGACCCTCGAGAGCTATCTCGGTGCGCTGCTCGAACGGGCGAAGCTGATCGACAACGAGATGCAGAACCTGCTCAACACGCTGGCGGGTGGACTCGCGGCGCTGCTGATCGCGCGGCTGGCGGGAATCGCCTGACCGAAGGACGGAGGGACGGGATCGTGGAAGGTCGCGTGGCTGATCGGGACGTCGAGGAGAAGGCGGACTGGCGCGCGAGGCTCGGGCGGTACGTCGCGTTCACGCGGCCGTTCACGCTGCTTCCCCCGACCCTCGGCGTGGTCTCCGGCGCGGTCTGCGCGTGGGGCTCGTGGTGGAATCCCGACCCGACGCGCACGCTCGGCTGGCGCGTCGTGCTGGTCGTCCTGCTCGGCTCGGTCTGCGCCGCGCTGCTCAACGCCGCGAGCAACGGGATCAACCAGATCTACGATCTCGAGGTCGACCGGATCAACAAGCCGCACCGGATGCTCCCTTCCGGACGGCTGTCGATGCGCGAGGCCTGGCGGCTGACGATCGTCCTCTACGCGCTGGCGGTGCTCCCGGTGTGGCTGGTGGTGATCCACCCCGCGCAGACGCTGCGCGAGCACCTGCTCTATCCGGCCGCGGCGGGTCCGGCCGCCGGGCCGCTCGATCTGATCGGGAAGCTGCTGGTCTGGCACCCGGTGTTCTTCATCTACCTCGCGGGCATGCTGTTCACGTTCGTGTACTCGGCCCCCGCGCTGGGCCGGACCAAGCGGCACCCGATCGGCGCCAACCTGACGATCGCCGTTCCGCGGGGCATGCTGCTCAAGGTGGCCGGGTGGGGAATGGTCGGTCCGGTGCTGGCGTTCGAGCCTTGGTACATCGGGCTGGTGTTCGCGCTGTTCCTGGTCGGCGCCGCGTCGACCAAGGACTTTTCCGACATGGAAGGGGACGCGGCCGGCGGCTGCAGAACCCTGCCGATCCGTTTCGGGGTTCGGCGTGCGGCGCTGATGATCGCCCCCTCGTTCATCGTACCGTGGCTGCTCGTCCCGCTCGGCGTGATGCTGCCCGACCCGTTCGATCCCGCAGGACAGCACGCGATCCTGACCGGCGATCCGGTGGCGCTGATGGTGCTCGGCTTCGGGCTCGCCGCCTGGGGCGCCTACACGGTGTGGCTGATCCTGCGGGACCCCGAGGCCCTGGCCCGGGTCGAGAATCACCCTTCCTGGACGCACATGTACCTGATGATGATGTCGGCCCAGATCGGGTTCGCGGCGGCCTACCTGCTCTGACCGGGATCCTGTGGACTGCGGCGGGCCGGAGGTCCAGATTAGCCCCGGGGAGGTCCGGTGGAGTCGGCGATGGGCGTGGTGATCGCGTTTCCGGTCTGGCGGGTGGTGACCCGGGACGAGGGGTACGCCCCCGGGGACCCGGTCGCGCTGGTCCGTCCGTCCGGGGCCTACGCTCCGATCGCCCGCGTCATCCGCCGCCGTCTGATCGCCTCCCCGGATCCCGAGGAACCGATCCGCCAGGAGATCACCGTCGAGATCGGCGACGGCTCGCGGTTCCTGCTCCGCTACGTCCGCCAGGACGATCGCTGGGACGTCACGCCGCTCTGACCCCGGACCGGCAGGCCCGGGAGACTCAGCGCCCGGCGCCTGCGGCGACCTGGCGGGTCGCCCCGAGCCGCTCGCGCCGCGCGGCGAGCAGGGACGAGGCGTCGGGCAGCGCCTCGAGGGCACGCCGGACCGTCGGGTCGCGCTCGATCAGCACCCGGTCACGCGCGGCGAGGCCCCCGCGGGTCAGCGCGATCTCGGCGACCAGCAGGTCGATCACGTCGCTGCGCGCGGCCTTGATCTCGGCGAGGTCGATCCCGGGAAACTCGCTCGTGGCGAATGCCGTGAAGGCGTCGAACAGGGCCGCCGGGTCCTGTTCCCAGGCCGTGCGTTGTTCGTCGGTCTGCGGATCGATGAAGCGCGAGAACGCCAGTTCGCTGCGCAGCCGCAGCAGGACCTCCGGCGGCTGTTCCGGAGGGATCGGCACGTCGGGCGCGATCCCGCCGCCGCCGTAGACCGTGCGGCCGAGGTCGGTGCGGAAGGCCGGAGCGTTCGGCGGAGGAGCCGGCTCGGCGTCGTCCTCGCGGTAGTAGTAGCGCTCCTCGCTGTCGTACGGCCGCTGGATGCTGCGGCCGGCCGGCGTGTAGTACTTCTGGGTCGTCAGCGCGAGGCCGGTCCCCTCGCTCAGGGGATAGACGGACTGCACGAGTCCCTTGCCGAACGTCGTCTGGCCGACGATCAGTGCGCGGTCGTGGTCCTGGAGCGCGCCGGCGACGATCTCCGAGGCCGAGGCGCTTCCGCGGTCCGAGAGCACGACTACCGGCCAGTCGATCCGGGGGACGTTCTCGAGGGCCGTGTAGTCCTGGCGGGAGCCGGGCTGGCGCCCCTCGGTGTAGACCACCAGCTCTCCGGGCTGGAGGAACCGGCTCGACACGCCGACCGCCTGGTCGAGCAGCCCGCCGGGGTTGCTGCGCAGATCGACGAGCAGGGCCCGTGCCCCCGCGCGATCGAGCTTCTCGATCGCGCGATCGAGTTCGGCCATCGTCGTCTCGGTGAAGTTGGCGATCTTGACGTAGCCGATGCCGGGGGCGATCAGGAACGCCTGGTTGACCGCCGGCGTCCGGACGGCGTCACGGACGATCTCGAGCACCAGAGGCTCTTCGAGTCCGGCACGGTCGATGGTGATCTCGACGGCGGTGCCCCGCGGTCCGCGCAGGTACTTGACGGACTCCTGAATCGTCAGCCCCAAGGTGTCGACGTCGACGCCGGCCCGGACGTCGCGGATGTGGGTGATCACATCGCCGGCGCGGATGCCGAGCCGCGCCGCCGGCGTGTCGTCGATCGGTGCGACGACGCGCAGCGGCTCGTACTTCCCCCGCTTCGAGATGACGATTCCCAGCCCGTAGAACTGCCCGCGCTGTTCCTCCCGCATCTCGCGGTAGACCTCGTCGTCGAGGAAGTTGGTGTGCGGGTCGAGCGTCGCCAGCATCCCGTCGATGCTCGAGTAGATCACGTCCTTGGCGGGGACCTCGGGGACGTGGCGCGCCTCGACGATCGACAGGATCTCGGAGTACGTCGCCATCGGCGAGGGGGCGCCGGCGGAGCGGGCGCCGATCACCGCCGCCGGCACGATCGCCAGCAGCAGGAGCACGGGAAGGGAGGGGAGCCGCCTGTTGCTCTTCATGGGGCGAGTATAGGAGTCGTTCTCGAACCGCGGCAATCCGCGGGCCCCTCTGCGCGGGGCCGCCGGGCGGCCGGCGCGGAGTTCGGCGACGGGCCGGCGGCCTGCTAAACTCCCGCCCGATGT
>JAJRXN010000073.1 GCA_024276295.1 Acidobacteriota bacterium | reverse complement strand
TCGTTCTGTCGTGTGTCGTTCATCATCGTCCTCGCTCTCGCCCCTTGCGGCGCTGTCACCCGGCTATCCGAGTCCCGGGTCATGGACGTCGTGGCACTCGCCGCAGATCCCCTCCGGGATGTCCCCTTCTTCCGGGATCATCTCGAACGCTTCCAGATGCTCGATGATGTCGACCTGCGGCATGTCCTCGGGACGGGAGACCAGTTTCTGGTGACACCAGCCGCAGAGCCTGTGCGAACGCATCACCGGCATGTCGGCGGTCTTCGCGCCGTCGGCGACGTGCTGCGCCAGCGGCGCGTGGCAGACCTCGCAGGTCACGCTGACGTGGCTGCCGGCCATCTTGGTCTCGAACTGCTCGCTGTGGCACGGCTCGCAGGACGTCGCCCCGCCGTGAACCACCGGCTTGTTCATGAACTCGGCCAGGCTGTCGTAGCGATAGAAGCCGTCCACGCCGAACGACTCGGGCACGAGCAGGTGCCGGACCAGCAGGGCCGTCAGCACCAGAAAGATGGCAATCGCCCCGGCTCGCCATAGATGCTTCGTGTGTTCCATCGGTAGCCCTCTGTCTGTTCAGACCGAATCGGTGGCCCTGTCGGGCTCGTCCCGCTCGAGCCGCTCGCGCGCCAACAGATGGAAAAGAAACGACGTCCGCCGCGATCCCGGATCGTCCTCGTCCCGCGGCAGCGGTTCCGGAGCGAACAGCAGCGAGAAGAGCGACGGTCCCATCCGCGGTGTCGCGACGTCCTGGTCCTGCTCGAGCGGCTCCGGGGCCAGCAGCAGGTCGAACAGGGACGAGCGCGGCGCCGGAGGCCACGCCGGCGGCGGCTCCCGGGGCAGCGTCTCTCGCCCGAAGAGCAGATCGAACAGGCTCCTGCCCGACTCCGCCCCCGCTCGAGGCGGCACGTCCTCGGGAAGCGTCTCACGGGCCACCAGCCACGCGAGCGAAACGACCGGCCGCGGGTCTCCGTCCCGTGGAGCCACGGCCGGTTCGTCGAGCGGAAGCCGCTCGCGCTCGAGCAGCCGGCTCAGGAAGGACGGTTCACGCGGCCGCGGATCGGGATCCGACACGGACTCCGGCAGGGTCTCGGATTCCGCGACCCAGCGCACGAAGGCGATCAGCCTGGCCGGCAGCGTGCGGAGCGTCCTGGTCAGAGCCGCAGTGCGCATGCATATCCTCGTGGCCCGGGCCTTGCCGTTCGTGCGCTCGTTCCGGTCCGGGCCATGCCCGCACGTTCGACCGGCGGCACATGCTAGCGATGGACAACAGGCGAATCAACCGTGATTTTGCGATCATACCGCAGCAGTAAACCATGTTTTTCGAAAAAGTAACTGAGCATGGTTCGCAGTTGCGCCTCCGGCCCCCATCGGCCGACAGTCGCTCAGCACAACCCGTTCCCGCCCTGTCGCGCCATCAGCCGGCCGGCGCCCACAATGTCCTGCTGGAACAACGCATCTTGACTTTGTGATGTCGTGACATGGGAATCATGCAACGCGCTGGCGCTGCGGACGGCCACAGGACGCGTTCAGGTCGCGTACCGGATCGGGTCCTCGACGCCGGCCGCACGGAACCCCGCAAGCCGCAGCCGGCACGATTCGCACGCGCCGCAGGCCTCGTCCCCGGCCTCGTAGCACGACCACGTCAGATGAAGCGGCGCCCCGAGTTCGATGCCGAGGCGGACGATCTCGGCCTTCGTGCGATGGACGAGCGGCGCTTCGATCCGCGGCGTGAAGCGGGGCGATGTCCCTTCGCAGGCCGCCCGCTCGAACGCCCTCAGGAACGACTCGCGACAGTCGGGATAGCCCGAGCCGTCCTCCTCGACGGCGCCGATGAAGACGGCCGGAGCGACGAGCAGCTCGGCCCACGAGACGGCCGCGGCGAGCAGGTGCGCGTTGCGGAACGGCACGTACGTCACCGGGATCCCGCCTCCGGGTGCCGTCCGCGGCACGGGGATCGACGGATCGGTCAACGCCGAACCGCCCAGCGCACCGAGAAACGACAGCTCGAGCACCCGCCGGCGCGCCGGCGGGATGCCGAAGTGATCGGCAATCTCCTCGAAGGCGCGCCGCTCCCGCGCGGCGGTCCGCTGACCGTACGTCGCGTGAAGCACCGCCGGCTCGTGAGACTCCATCGCCAGCGCCAGCGTGACGCAGGAATCGAGCCCACCGGAACAGAGCACCACGGCACCAGGCCTCTTCGCTGCCGCGGACACCATCAGGTTCCCCGCTCACGGTCCGGCCACAGCAGCCGGTGGAGCTGGATCTGGACGCGGACCGGCAGGCGATCTTCGAGCACCCATGCCGCGACGTCGGCGGGAGCGAGCCTTCCGGCGACCGGAGAGAGCAGGATCTCGCCGGGAAAACCAGCCAGGGGGCCGCGGACGAGCCGCCGCGCCTCCTCGTAGTCCCGCCGGTCGGCCAGCACCAGCTTGACCTCGTCCCGCGGCCCGAGCCGCGCGATGTTGGCCGGATCCATACGATCCGCCATCCCCGATCCGGGCAGCTTGATGTCGACGATGCGCGCCACCTGCTCCGGCAGCACCGAGACATCCTGGTCCCCGCCGGTCTCGACGACGACGTCGAGCCGGTCGTCGCAGGCCAGGCGGCGGGCCAGCGGCACGACCGACGGCTGGAGCAGCGGCTCGCCCCCGGTGATGCAGACATGGCGCAGGCCGCTGTCGAGCACCTCGCGTTCGAGCGCGGCGAGCGTGCGCCGGTGGCCCTCGAAGAAGGCCCACGCGGTATCGCACCACCGGCAACGCAGGGCGCAGCCGGTCAGCCGCACGAAGAACGTCGGCCGCCCGGTGCGGGTCCCCTCGCCCTGCAGGGAGACGAACGTCTCGGCGATGCGCAGCGTCCTCGTCCGGGCGAGGGACCACGGCTCGGCACGACGCGCGGCGGCCGTGGCCGCCGCCCCGCGAGACGGGCGTGGAGCGCGCGTGATCACAGCTCGACCAGGGCGCACTCGAGAAGCGTCAGACGACGGACCCACGCTTCCACGGGGCGCAGCTCCGGCACCTCCCGTCCGCTGCCGGGCGGCAGGTGCGCGGCGAGGCGTTCGAACTCCCCCTGGCGGAGGTAGGCCCGGAACGCGCCGAACGGGCCGCCGCGACGTGCCGCGAGGGCCAGGACCATCAGCGATGTGCGGGCGCGGGGAGGAGCCTCGTCGCCGACGCGCGGACTCGCGGCGAGCATCGCGGCGATCGGCTGTTCGAGATCGGCCAGACGCGCCACCGGAGCGGGCGGCAGGTCGCGCGCCCAGTGCACGACGAAGGACCGCAGCAGCGATGCGGTCGCCGACCGCGCGATCGACTGCGCTCCGCCCTCATGGACGAGCGGGCACTCCGAATCGACGCCGCAGTCGCCGCCGGCGGTGCAGTCGGCGGGGCGCAGCAGCGCCTCGTCGTCCCGCGCGCTGCAGTGCGCGGCCGGAAACGCCCCGAGTTCCTCGAGCGCCCGGCCCGCGTCGAGGCCCTCCCGGGCCGCGAGCCGTGCGAGCACGCGGCGCCGGCCCCCGATCGCGTCCCGCAGCACCTCGAACAGCTCGTCGAGCAGCCGGCCCTCGAGAGCGATCAGGCCCCTCGCCTCCCCGCTCATGAAAGCCTCCTCGCCAGCATCCCCGGCAGCCCGCCGAACGCGCCGTTCGACATCACGACGATCCGGTCGTCCTCGCGGCCGAGATCGGCCACGCGCCGGGCGATCTCCTCCGCCGGCAGCGGGCCGGACGCTTCGATGCCGGCGTCACGCAGGCGCCGGACGAGACCCGCGACGTCGAGGCGCCGGTCGTCCGGAAAGCGCTCCGGTCGATCCACCGGCCCGACGAACACGACGTCCGCCGCACGCAGCGCCTCGAACAGCGCGGGGCCTGTCTCGGCCCGGACCATCGTGTTCGAGCGCGGCTCGACGCATGCGACCAGCCGCCCCCCCGGAGGTGTCCGGTGCAGCAGGGTCTCGAGCGTTGCGCGGATCGCGGTCGGATGATGCGCGAAGTCGTCGAACGCCGTCCCGTGCGGCCCGCTGACGATCCGCGTCAGCCGCCGCGCAGGCGGACGGAACGTGCCGACCAGCGCCGCCGCCTGTTCGAGGTCGAGCCCGACCGCCTCGACCGCCCCGAGAGCGGCGAGGACGTTGCGCCGGTTGTGGGCACCGGGCAGCGGGAAGCGGACCCGGGCGAGCGGCCGGCCGGCGCGCAGCAGGTCGAACTCCTGCCCGTCGTCGTTTTCGATCGCCGCTCCCCCCCCGATGTCGGACGCGGCGTCGAGCCCGATCCGCACGACGCGCGCCCGCACACCCGCGGCCAGGCGGGACGCGGCCGGGTCGTCGCCGTGCACGACGACGGTTCCGCTCGACGGCACGAGTCGCAGGAACAGCTCGAACGCGCGCTCGACCGCCGCCGCGTCCGCGTAGATGTCGGCATGATCGAACTCGACCGGACCGAGCACGGCGACCTGCGGCCAGTAGTGCATCATCTTCGGCCCCTTGTCGAAAAAGGCCGTGTCGTACTCGTCC
>JAJRXN010000072.1 GCA_024276295.1 Acidobacteriota bacterium | reverse complement strand
CGTCGACGACCGGAATCATCGTGATCTTGCGCTCCTCCATCAAGGCCAGCGCCTTCGAGGCGAGCGCCGTTTCGGGAAGCGTCACCGGACGAGCGGTCATCACGTCGGCCGCGGTCTTGGCCAGCGGGTCCGGGTCGCGTTAGAGCAGGCGACGGAGGTCGCCGTCGGTGATGATGCCGGCCAGGCGACCGTCGCCGTCGACGACGGTGGCGCAACCGAGGCGCTTGCGGCTGATCTCGAGCACGACCTCGCGCATCGAGGCGCCGGGCGCTACGCGCGGCAGCGTGTCGCCGACGTGCATCAGCGATCCGACCCGGGCCAGCCGCCGGCCGAGCTTGCCTCCCGGATGCAGCCGCGCGAAGTCCTCCTCGGAAAAGCCCCGGGCGTGCATCAGCGCGGCCGCCAGCGCGTCGCCGAGCGCGAGCGCGGCGGTCGTGCTGGCCATCGGCGCGAGGTCGAGCGGGCAGCCCTCCTCGTCGACGCTGGTGTCGAGCAGCAGGTCGGCCTCGCGGGCGAGCGTCGAATGACGGTTGCCGGTCATGACGATCAGCCGGCCGCCGAGGCGCCGGATCGTCTCGAGCAGGCGTACGAGTTCCTCGGTCTCGCCGCTGTGCGAGAGCGCGAGCACCAGGTCGCCGCGGACGAGCATGCCGAGATCGCCGTGCAGCGCCTCCGCGGGATGCAGGAACAGCGCCGGCGTGCCGGTCGAGGCGAGCGTCGCGGCGATCTTGCGCGCCACCAGTCCGCTCTTGCCCATCCCGGAGGTGACCGCGCGGCCGGGCGCCTCGAGGATCATCCGCACCGCGCGCTCGAACGGTTCGCCGAGACGGCGCTCGAGGGCGCGGATCGCCTCCGCCTCGGCGTGGAGCACGCGGCGGGCCGTCTCGAGGCTCATCGGCCCTCCTCCCGCGCCGCCCGTACCAGCTCGTGCAGCGCCGCCAGTTCGCGCAGCAGCGGTTCGAGGCGATCGATCGGCAGCGCGTTGGCGCCGTCGGACAGCGCGCGCGAGGGATCCTCGTGGACCTCGAAGAACACCGCGTCGGCGCCGGCGGCGACCGCAGCCCGGGCCAGCAGCGGGATGAACTCGGGGTCTCCCCCCGAGCGCGCACCGAGGCCGCCGGGGCGCTGGACCGCGTGTGTCGCGTCGAACACGACCGGAACGCCCTCGCGGCGCATCACCGAAAGGCCGCGCATGTCCACCACGAGGTTGTTGTAGCCGAACGTCGTGCCGCGCTCGGTCAGCAGGATCGACCGTGCGCCGCCGTGGCACAGCTTGCCGACGATGCCGCCCACGTCCTGCGGGGCGAGGAACTGTCCCTTCTTGACGTTGACCGGCCGGCCGGTGGCGGCCGCCGCCAGCAGCAGGTCGGTCTGACGGCAGAGGAAGGCCGGGATCTGCAGCACGTCGAGCACCTCGCCGGCGACCGTGCACTGCTCGGGCAGGTGCACGTCGGAGAGGACCGGCAGGCCGGTCTCCCGGCGGACCTCGGCCAGGATCTCGAGACCGCGCTCGAGGCCCGGGCCGCGGTACGAATCGATCGACGTCCGGTTGGCCTTGTCGAACGACGCCTTGAACACCAGCGGAAGTCCGGTGGCGCGGGCGATCGCGGCGAGGCGCCCGGCGTGCGCCAGGGTCGAGTCGCGCGACTCGATCACGCAGGTGCCGGCGATCACCAGCAGCGGTTCGCCGTCGCCGCAGGCGAGGCCGTCGCGGATCACTGCGCGGACGCCGGCCGGCCGGTCGCTCATCCGGAACGCTCCCGGTGATGGCGGCCGGCGGCGCCGATGAAGCCCTTGAACAGCGGATGCGGCTCGATCGGCCGCGACTTGAACTCCGGATGGAACTGGCAGGCGAGGAACCACGGGTGGTCCTCGTACTCGACGATCTCGACCAGGTCGGCGTCGGGATAGACGCCCGAGACCTTGAGCCCTGCCTCGCGCAGCCGGTCGAGATAGTCGTTGTTGACCTCGTAGCGGTGACGGTGGCGCTCCGAGATGCCGACCTGCTCGTACAGCGCGTGGGCCAGCGAGCCAGGGGTCAGTCGGCACGGGTACGCGCCGAGCCGCATCGTCCCGCCGAGGTCGCGTATCTTGCGCTGCTCGGGGATCAGGTCGATCACGTTGTGCGGCGTGTCGCGGTCGAACTCGGTCGAGTTGGCGTTCTCGAGACCGGCGAGGTTGCGGGCGGTCTCGATCACCGCGCACTGCAGGCCGAGGCAGATGCCGAAGAACGGGATCCGGTTCTCGCGGGCATGGCGGATCGCCAGGATCATGCCCTCGATGCCGCGCTCGCCGAAGCCGCCGGGAACGAGCACGCCGTCGACGCCCTCGAGCTGCTGCGCGACGTTCTCCGGCGTGAGCTGCTCGGCCTCGACGAAGCGCACCTCGACGTCGAGCCGGTGGTGGAAGCCTCCGTGCCGCAGCGCCTCGTTGAGCGACTTGTACGAGTCCTCGTATGAGACGTACTTGCCGACCATCGCGATCGTGACCTTCCCGGTCAGGCTGGTCGCGCGTTCGACGAGTCGTTCCCAGTCGCCGAGGTCGCGCTTGCGGAACGGCAGGTCGAGCAGCTTGGCGATGATCTCGTCGAGCCCCTCGCAGGCGAAGCGCAGCGGCACCTCGTAGATGTTGTCGACGTCGGGCGCCGCGATGACCTGGTCCTCGCTGACGTTGCAGAACAGCGCGATCTTGCGCTTGATCTCGACCGGCAGG
The DNA here is from genome assembly GCA_024276295.1 of Acidobacteriota bacterium. GTDB lineage: Bacteria > Acidobacteriota > Polarisedimenticolia > J045 > J045 > J065. Next base: position 5,827 of record JAJRXN010000072.1, on the reverse strand, counting down.
GGACGGTCGCAGCGGCAGAGCAGGATGTCGGGCTGGATTCCGATCGCCCGCAGCTCGCGCACCGAATGCTGGGTCGGCTTGGTCTTCAGCTCGCCAGCCCCGGGGATGAACGGCACGAACGAGAGGTGGACGAAGATCGCGCGCCTCGGGCCGACCTCGAGCCGGAACTGCCGGATCGCCTCGAGAAACGGCAGGGACTCGATGTCACCGACGGTGCCGCCGATCTCGACGAGCTGGATCTCGTAGCCGTCGGACAGGCCGCGGATCGCGTCCTTGATCTCGTCGGTAATGTGCGGGATGACCTGTACCGTGCCGCCGAGATAGTCGCCGCGGCGCTCGCGTTCGATCACCTGGTTGTAGATCCGGCCGGTGGTGTAGTTGTTCTTCTGGCTGGTGCGGATCGTCGTGAACCGTTCGTAGTGTCCGAGGTCGAGATCGGTCTCGGCGCCGTCCTCCGTGACGAACACCTCCCCGTGCTGGAACGGGTTCATCGTGCCGGGATCGACATTGATGTACGGGTCGAGCTTCTGGATCGTCACCGAGAAACGTCGCGCTTCGAGCAGGTTGGCGATCGAGGCGGCGGCGAGCCCCTTGCCGAGCGACGAGACCACGCCGCCGGTGACGAAGATGTACCGCGTGCCGTTTTCGACTTTCATGGATTGCGTCCATCGAGGGTGGAAAGGCGCGCCTCGGCGCGCCGGAGGTCTTCGGGGGTGTCGACTCCGCAGGGCGTGCCGTGCGCGGTCAGCACGCGGATCTCCCAGCCGGCCTCGAGCGCACGGAGCTGTTCGAGCCCTTCGGCCCGCTCGAGGGGCGAGGGCGGCATGGCGCTGAACGCCAACAGCGCTGCGCGCCGCCAGGCGTAGACGCCGACGTGGACCATCACCACCGGCGCGGGCGGCGGTGTCGGCACGGTCGGGAGATCACCCCCGGCGGGGCGGTGGTAGGGGATCGGGGAGCGCGAGAAGTACAGCGCCCGCCCACCGGCCGTCATGACGACCTTGACGGTGTTGGCGTCGGCGTAGGCCGACGGCTCCCGCAGCGGCAGGGCCAGCGTCGCCAGCGGCGCTTCCGAGCGCGCGAGGCAGTCGATCAGCGCGTCGATGTCGCGCGGATCGATGAACGGCTCGTCCGCCTGCAGACCGACCACGATCTCCTCGCTGCGCTCCGCCACCGCCTCGGCCACCCGATCGGTTCCCGAGGCGTGGTCGGGTGAGGTCATCACCGCATCGAACCCGGCCGCCTGCGCCACGTCACGCACGCGCTCGTCGTCGGTCGCCACCAGCACCGCGTCCGCACGCTCCGCCCGGGCCGCCCCCCGGCAGGCATGCAACAGGAGGGGACGACCGCCCAGCGGCGCCAGCACCTTGCCTGGAAACCGCGACGAGGCCCACCGGGCCGGGATGACGACAACCGCGTCCGGCAAGCGACTCCTCCGAGCCCGGGACATGCCGATCCAGTCGGCGGGGTGGCCCGACGCGAGCCGGGCGGATCGTAGACGAGAGGGGACGGGGGGTCAAGCTGACGACCGGCGGATGAGCCCCGCGTGCCGCTGCGTGTATCCTCCGCCGCAGTGAGCGCAATCCCGCACAGCGAGACCGCCCCGGCCCTGCGCCTGGCGGGCGTCGAGAAGAACTTCCCGCGGCGGCGCAGCCTCGGCGAACTGGCGCGCCGGCCGTTCGCCTCGCGGGGCCGCGTGCCGGCGGTGCGCGGCGTGTCGTTCTAGGTCGGCAGGAGCGAGATCATCGGCCTGCTCGGGCCGAACGGAGCCGGCAAGACGACCCTGCTCAAGATGATCTGCGGGCTGATCGTACCGGATGCCGGCCGCGTCGAGGTGTTCGGCGAGGCGGTCGCCGGACCGCGGCTCTCGCGGCTGGTCGGCCTCGTGCACGGCGACGAGAGGTCCTTCTACTGGCGGCTGACCGCCCGCGAGAACCTGGACTTCTTCACGCGGCTCTACGGTTTCGACAGCGTCCGGCGCAGGGCGCTGGTCGACCGGCTGCTCGACAAGGTCGGGCTGTCCGACGACGCCGACCGCCGCTTCGGTGACTTCTCCTCGGGAATGCGCCAACGGCTGGCGATCGCCCGCGGTCTGCTGGCCGATCCGCCGATCCTGCTGATGGACGAGCCGACGCGCAGCCTCGACCCTGTCAGCGCAGCGTCCCTCCGCGCGTTCGTCGCCGACGAGCTGCATCGGCGCGACGGCAAGGCGGTGCTGATCGCGACCCACAACCTGCGGGAGGCGGAGATGCTCTGCGATCGCGTCGTCGTGCTGGCCGCCGGCCGCGTCCGGGCCGACGACACGCCCGCCGCGTTGCGCCGGCTGGGGCTGGGCGGGGTCGCCTACCGGCTGCGGGTCGCGGGCGGCCGGGGCGTGCCGGACGGGCCGCGCTGGCAGGTGCTCGAGCGGACCCCCGACGGGCCGGACGGCGTGGAGGTCGTCGTCCGCCTCGAGGACGAGACGGCGCTCGACGCGCTGCTGGCGGCGGTGCACGGCGCAGCGGGCCGGGTGATCTTCTGCGGACCCGAGGAGCGGGCGCTCGACGAGGTGTTCCGCGCGCTGGTCCGCGAGGACGGCCGGACGGAGGCGCCGGACCGATGAGCGGACTGCTGCGCTGTGCCTGGGCGTTCCTGGTGCGGGACTTCCGCATCGAGGCCTCGTACCGGCTCTCGTTCGTGCTGCAGTTCTTCGGGCTGTTCGTCAGCACGCTGCTGTGGTTCTTCTTCGCCGGCTTCGTCGACGGCGTCGGAGCCGGCAGCGGCCGGCTCGCCGAGCAGACCGGCAACCTCGGGTTCTTTCCGTGGGTGCTGGCGGGAATCACCGTCAGCCGCTTCCTCGACGTGTCCCTCTCGACGTTCGCCGCCCAGATCCGCAACGAACAGTCGATCGGCACGCTCGAGGCGATGCTGGTCACGCCCGCGCGTCTCGGGCATCTGATGCTCGCCTCGTCGACCTGGAGCTTCGTCTTCGCCGGCATGCAGGCGACGCTGTACCTGCTGTTCGGCGTGTTCGTCTTCGGGGTCCAGATCCGGCTGGCGAGTCCCTTTTCGAGCATGATCGCCGTGCTGCTGACGATCGTGCTGACGATCGCCGCGTTCTCGGGGATCGGCATCCTCTCGGCGGCGTTCGTGCTCTACTTCAAGCGCGGCAACCCGATCAACTTCGTGATCAGCTCGTTCTCGCTGCTGTTCGGCGACGTGCTGGTCCCGGCGCAGTCGCTGCCGGGCCCGCTGGCCTGGCTGACGAAGGTGATCCCGATCAGCTACGCGACGAACGCGGTCCGCGGCGCCCTGCTGCGTGGCGAGACGCTCGCCGACCTCCTGCCCAACCTGGCGGCCCTCGCCGGCTTCGCCGCGGTGCTGCTCCCGCTGGGGCTGCTCGGCGCGCGCCTCGCCGTCCGGCGCGCCAAGCAGGAAGGGACGCTGGTCCAGTACTGAAAGGGGCTGCGCCGGCCGGTTCTCAGGGGGAATGGCGGGCGATCGCCTCGGCGAGGGCGGTCAGCCAGCGGGCGTGACCGGCGAGGTTCTGCATCGAGGTGAACTCCTTCTCGCTCTCGAGGGCGAAGTAGCCGGTGCCGAGGTTGGCGATCGGCACGCCGCGGTCGAGGAACGGGTCGACGCCGGTGCCGCCCCGGATCGGGCGGCGACGGACCGTCACGCCGACCGAATCGCCGGCGACGCGGGCGAGTTCGACCAGGTAGCCGTGCTCGGCCATCCGCGGTCCCATGTTGACGTACTGGTCGACGATCACGCACTCCGCGCCCGCCCGCTGGGCCAACTCGCCGACGTGCCGCTTGCGCGCGGTCAGCCCGTCGTCGGTGAAGTCGCGCAGCCGCACGTCGAGACGCAGGCCGTCGGCGGTCGGCAGGGCGCGGTACGGATTCGAGTATCCGTCATACCCGTCGGAATCTTCGGCCAGCAGGACGAAACCGGGCCGCGAGGCGATGAACCGCTGGACGAACCGCAGCATCGCCAGCGCCGCGCCGCCGGGAGCAGGCCGGTCGAACGGGCCGTCGCCGACGATCCGCCAGGACGCTCCGCGCCGGGTGTGCGGCTCGACGACGGCGCCGATCGCGTGTTCGAGCGCCCTGCGGCCCGCCTCGTCGGCCAGGAACGTCACGTCCGCGTCGGCCTCGCGCCCCTCGTCGGAGACGAACCCGACGGGCACGACGTGGCGCGGTACCAGCTGCTCACTGTCCAGCCGCGACAGCACTTCGGTCGTCAGCCGCGGGGCGCCGCGGTAGCCCTCCTCGCGGGCCGTGCAGCCGTGCGTGTTGACGCCGCCGATCCGCACCGCCAGCAGCCGGCCGTCCGCGGGATGCTCCTCGAGCGGCCGGTCCGGAAACGTCAGCGAGGCCTGCGCCGCGTTGAAGTTCTCGACGTTGACCTCGTAGGGGAGGATGCCGTCGATCGTGTAGCCGAACGCCACGCCGCGCTCGGCGAGCAGCTTCGCCAGCCCCTCGACGGCGGCCATCCGGCCGATCTCCTCGTCCGGCCGGCCGATCATGACCAGCGGCGGGCAGTCGATCTCGCGGTGCTCGGCGAGGATCTTCGCCAGCGTCATCATGTGCGCCAGCCCGAGCTTGTCGTCGAGTCCGACGGGGGCCGTGCCGGGGCCGTAGAGCAGGTCCTGGCCGAGGTACTCCCGCGTCGCCGGATAGGTCTCCACGTCGACGTGCAGGGCTGGATTCTCGGGGTAGGGCACGCGGGTGCCGTCCCAGCGCTCGAGCAGATTGAGCTGCTCGACGGCGCGGGTTCCCTTCGAGGTGTCCAGGTGCACCATCAGCGCCACCGGTCGCCGGTCGACACCCGCTCCTCGGCCGGCGAAGGTGGCGATCACGTTGGCGTGCTCGTCGCGTTCGACGGTCGCGCCGAGCGAGCCGAAGAAGTCGGCGAGCTGCTCGGCCAGCCGCTTCTGGCCCTCCGTGCTGGGGATCGTGGTGGAGTTCTCGTCGCTCTGGGTGTCGACGCGCAACGCGGATTCGAGGTGTCGGCGGGACAGGGCGGCCAGGTCGGCGGGGTTCTCGTGCATCGGGTCCTCCGGGTGGGGCGACGGGGCGTTGGCCGCCGTCGCGGGTCCGCACGCCAAGAGGTTACTCCGGAACGCCGCCGGTACAATGTCCCGCCCTCCGGGGACGGCGACCGTGGCGGCGGATCCGGGGCGACAAGGGGAGCGACGCGATGAGCTGGCGCATCTTCGATCGCGAGGAACTGCTGGCCGCGCCGGACGGGCCGGTGCGGCACGAGCTGGGAGTGCGGTTCCAGGACGTGGACGCCGCGGGCGTGATCTTCTTCGCGCGGGCCTTCGAGTACTGTTCTGACGCGCTGTTCGCCGCGATCGAGCAGGCGGGGTTCCCCGGCCGCCGGATGTTCGTCGAACGCGAGTTCGTCGCGCCGGTCAAGCACGCCGAGGCGCACTACATCCGTCCGCTGCGTTACGGTGATCGCGTGGAGGTCTCGATGCCGCTCGGACTCCTGCGCGAGACCGACTTCACGCTCGGCTACCGCCTGCGGCGCGTCTCGGACCGCGAACCGGTGGTCGTCGGCGAAATCCACCAGGTCTGCGTCGACGTCGACAGCTTCCACCGCAAGCCGATCCCCGCGGAGTTCCGCGCCGTGCTGGAAAAGATCTGCGGCACGATGCGCACCGGCTGATTCTTCGTCGGGAGATCCCCGGGAGGACGGTCACGGCCGGTCGCAGCTCGCAGCTACGCTGCTCTCTGCAGAAGGGTTGCGGTTGATGGCCGGTCGCGGCTCGCGGCTTCGCCGCTCGCAGCGACCCTACGGGCACGTCGCGGCGTTGGTGTTGGTGCGCTCGTCTCCGGCG
>JAJRXN010000536.1 GCA_024276295.1 Acidobacteriota bacterium | reverse complement strand
GCCGTCGCCGTTGACGTCGACAAGCGCGAGTTCGTCGCAGGGGAAACAGTCCTCGACCGCTCCGGCGAGACCGTCACCATCACAGTCGTGGCGGTTCCGGCGCAGGCCATACAGTCGAACCGGTCCGAGGGTCGAGACCGTGTCGATGAAGTGGAGACGAAGGTCGAGTCGCTCGTTGGAGACATGAGTGAAGAAATCTCTGAGCGGCGTGACCCAGGTGGCGTCGACATCGACCGGCAGGACACCGGGAAGGTCGGCGAAGTCGACCGGTATGACAAGGACGTTGAAGCGGCGAACAGGCTCATCAGGAGCGATGCGGGCCTCGGGCGCGGCAGACGCGGCCCCGGTCAGGAGCAGCGTCGCAGCCGCCGCGCAGAATCCGGCGACGGACATGTTTCGAGCCTCCGTGCGGAGGGATTCGCAGGAGGTCGGAGCGCAATTCGACTGTGAAGCGAAGCACTGCTGCTTGACGAACACCGGGTCGCGGGCCGCAGGCGAATGCCGTCCTGCGCAGGATCCCGGGTAGAGAAGAGCGCGACTGCGGGCGACGATCCGAATGCCCGGCGCATCCTACCTGATTGGAACACCTCCCTTGCTGCGGTGGCGTGCTCCTTCCGCCTTGAAGACCGCAAACCACGATCGTACTCCCGAGCAGTTCGCGCGGCAATCGTTTACCCGTTCGCTCCTAACGGTTCTTCTTGTGTGCAGCGTACAACCCCCGGGGCGCATCATCGACTCGCCGGTAAAGAAGTGCCGTAGCGGGCGGTCGCGTCGAGGCGGGGGAACTCGTCGAACAGGCGCCGGAACAGGTCGACCCGCTCGAGTCCGGCGTGGTCGCGCGGCAGCGTGTCGAGCAGGTGCGGACTGCCGAGCACGATCAGCCGCGAACGTGCCCGGGTCAGGGCGACGTTGAGCCGGTTCGGCGAGAAGAAGAACCGCGTGTCCCGGCGCAGCGCGTCGGGATCGGAGCAGGTCAGCGAGACGATCACGACCTCGCGCTCCTGTCCCTGAATCCGCTCGACGGTGTCGACCAGCGGCAGCGCGATGCCGGGACCGAGCGCGCGGGCCAGCGCGCGGGCGATCTGCTGGTTCTGCTGGCGGAACGGCGAGACGATCGCCAGATCGTCCGCGCGGACGCCGCGTCGCGCGAGCAGCTCGGCGGCGATCTCGACCGCGGCGTCGCGCTCGGGCGGGCACCACGTCCGGCACGCCTCGTGCTCGATCGTGACCAGCAGCGGGCCTTCGGGCTCGTCGATCACGCGGTGCAGGAACCCCTCGGAGCGCCCGGCCGGAGCGAAGCGGCGCTGCGCGGCCGCGGGCGCCGGGGTCAGCCGACCGTCGTAGAACGCCTGCGAGGGAAAGGCGCACAGCGCGGCGTTGAGCCGGTAGGTCCGCTCGAGCACCGTCGGCGGGATCACCTCGCGCAGGTGGGCGAAGATCGAGCGTCCCGCCTCGTCGTCCTGGTCGGAGAGGATCACCGGGCCGAGCTGCCGGTCGTCACCGACCAGAAGCCAGCGCGGTGCCGAGAGCAGCGCGCAGAGGGCGTGCGGCAGCGGGATCTGGGCCGCCTCGTCGAAGACGACCCGGTGGAACGGCGCCTCGCCGGCGAACGACAGCGAGGCGTAGATCGTCGCGCCGACGACCAGCCCACCGCGGGCGGGGAAGGCGACGCGCCGCGCTCCGCGCACGACCGGGATGCAGGCGGCGGCGAAGCGGGCCGGCGGCGCCTTGGGGCTGACGCGAACCAGCGGCAGGCGCCGGCCGAAGCGGGCGGCGATCCGCGCCAGCGCGAACAGCACGTTGTCGACGGCGAGGTGCGTCTGCGCGGTGACGAGCACCCGCTCGCCGCGCCAGGCGAGCGCCGCGACGAGCAGGGCGGTCAGCCAGGTCTTGCCGGTCCCCGGCGGACCCTGGACGAGATGCACCGGTGCGCGGGACCAGCCGCAGGCGAACGCCTCGCGCTGCGGGTCGTCGAGCGTGACGCCGTGGTCGGCGAGCCGCTCGATCGACGCCTCGGCCAGGCGGCGCTCGGCG
>JAJRXN010000071.1 GCA_024276295.1 Acidobacteriota bacterium | reverse complement strand
GCCCCGTCCTGAAACCGGACAGATCGACCGGCGCCGGGCCTTCCGGACCGGTGCTATGCTCCGAGCCCGGACGGCGGTGGGATCCGCGTGGCGATGCAGATCGAAACGAGGGGAGCGATGGCGATCGGCGGAACGATGTTGCGATGCTTCCCGGTCCGTGGTGGAGGGCGTTTCGCGGTGCCACGGCAGCGCCCGTGGCGGAGCTGCCCGGGCCTGGCGGTGCTCGCGCTGGTGCTTCTCTCAGCCGGGTGCCGCGGCGGGACGTCTTCCGAGGCCGCCGCCGAGCCGACGCGCGGGGGCACGCTGGTCGTGGCCGTGCGGACGGCGCCCGATTCGGCCAACCCCTATGTCGCGCGCAGCCAGGCGTCGCTCGAACTCGCCAACCGCACGCTGCCCCGGCTGTTCGCGGAGATCCTTCCCGACACGCTCGAGGGCCGGGTCGAGCTGCGCCCGGAACTCGTGCGCGAGTGGGCCTTTCCGACGACAGGCTGACGCTCGAACTCGCCCTGCGCGACGATGCGCGCTGGATCGACGGCCAGCCCGTGACGTGCGAGGATCTCGCCTTCACGCTCGAGGTCCAGAAGGATCCGTCGCTCGCCTGGCCCGGCGCCGGCTACAAGAAGGCGATCGAGCGGCTCGAGTGTCCCGGTCCTTTCCGCGCCGTCTACAGGTTCACGAGACCGGGGCCCTACCAGTTGATGGACATCAACGACATCCACGTCCTGCCGCGGTCGATCGCGCAGATCGCGAGGAAGGAGTGGCGGCGCCTCGACTGGGCGGGTCGGCTTCCCGCGGCGGGCGCCTTCCGCCTCGTCGCGTGGAACGAGGCGGAAGGCATCGTGCTCGAGCGCAACGACAGCTTCTGGGGCGCGCCCGCCCGGCCGCTGCTCGACCGGATCGTCCTGCGGCAGGTGCCGGAGACCACCACGCTGCTGGCCCAGCTCCTCGCCGGCGATGTCCACGTCGCCGCCGGCGTCGCCCCCGCCTCCGCGCGTCGGCTCGAGCAGGACGAGCAGATGCAGGTGATCGTCCGGCCCGGCTGGAACTACGTCTATCTCGGCTACAACACGATCAACCCCGAAGCCTATCGCGAGTACCGGCGCAGGCGTGAAGCGGCCTGCCGCCGTGCGGGCGACGAGGCGTGTCCCGATCCCGCACCGGAGATCGCCCGTCTCGCGCGCGAGCATCCGCATCCGCTGTTCGGCGATGCGCGCGTGCGCCGGGCGCTGACGCTCGGGATCGACCGGCGACTGATCATCGACACCCACCTGCTGGGATACGCGGAGATTCCCCCGACGCCGATCCTGGCGCCGCTGCCCGAGCACGATCCCTCGATCGAGCCGCTGGCGTACGACCCCGACGCCGCGCGTGCCGAGCTGCGGGAGGCCGGCTTCGCCGACGCCGACGGCGACGGGTGGCTCGAGCGCGCGGGGCGCCCGTTCCGGTTCACGGTCCAGGTCCATGCAGGGCACAAGCTGCGGATGGATGCCGCCGTCATGATCAAGCAGCAGCTCGCCGACCTCGGCATCGACATGCGGGTCGAACCGGTCGAGCCGGCGGCGTTCTACACGCGGCTGTTCGGTCGTCAGATGGATTCGTGGATCGCACGCTGGAGGGTCTCGACGCGGGTCGACATGACCGAGCTGTTCGATCCCGAGGCCTGCGGGACCGGCGGGGCCAACTTCGGCTGCTTCGTCGACGCCGAGGCGGCGGCCTTGGCCCGGCGGGCGCACGGGGAGATCGACGGCGCGGCGCGTCTTGCGGCCTGGCACGCCTGGGAGGCCCGCTTCCAGCAGCAGCAGCCGTACACGATGCTGTTCCGGGCCGACCAGTTCCTCGCCGCGCGACGCGAGGTCCACGGGGTCGAGAGCAGCGCGCCGAATGATGCGCTGGCCGGGGTCGAGTCGTGGTGGCTCGAACGGCCGGCGGGAGCCGATCGCCGCTGATGCGCTTCGTGGCCGGACGGATCGTCACCGCGGCGGCGACGCTGCTGCTCGTCGTGACGCTGGCGTTCCTGGTGCTCGAACTGCTGCCGGGCGATCCTGCGGGGATCGCCGAGGATCCGGCGCTCGGTCCGGCCGAGCAGGCAAGACTGCGGGCTGCGCTGGGGCTGGACGAACCGCCGGTCCGGCGCTACGTCACGTTCCTGACCCACGCGATCCGGGGCGATTTCGGCGTCTCGATCGGACGACACCGCCCGGTACGCGACGTGCTGTTAGAGGCGCTCGGACCGACCGTGCTGCTCGCAGGCACGGCGATGCTGGTCTCGCTCCTGCTCGGCTGGGCGCTCGGCACGCGGGCCGCCGAACGGCCGGGTGGTCTGGCGGACCGGGCGGTCCGCACGGTACTTCCCGCCCTCGACGCGGTCCCGCCGTTCTGGCTTGGCCTGTGCGCGATCCTGCTGTTCGCGTGGAAGCTCGGGTGGTTTCCGGCGGCACACATGACCTCCGCGGCGCCGGTGTCCGGTGCGTGGGGGACGTTCGTCGACCGGCTGGTCCACCTGGTGCTTCCGGTGAGCGTGCTGGCCCTGCCGGGGGCCGCGCCCGTCGCACGGCACCAGTGGAGCGCGATGCGCCGCGAACTGCTCCGGCCCTGGGTCCGTGCGGCACTGGCCAACGGCGTTTCACGGCGGCGCGTCGTCTGGCGTCGCGCAGTGCGGGCCGCCCTGCTGCCGCTCGTCACGCTGGTCGGGCTCGGGCTGCCGGCGCTCGTCGGGGGGGCCGTGGTCGTCGAGGTCGTCTTCGCCTGGCCCGGACTCGGGCGGGTGCACCAGTCGGCGCTGCTCGGCCGGGACGTGCCGCTGGTGCTCGGCGGGCTGGTGATCGTCGCCGGCGCCGTGATCGCCGGCCGCCTGCTGGCCGACCTGGTCTCGATGTGGGTCGATCCGCGGTTGCGCGGCGGGTGGTCCGGGCGTCGATGAAGCGTCACCTCGTACCGCTGTTGCTGCTGCTGGTGGTGATCCTGCTGGCACCGCTGGCGGCTCCGTGGGATCCCGAACGCAGCCTCGACCCGGCCCTGCTGCGCCTGGTGCCGCCGGCGACGCCGGCGATGATGCTGCTGCTCGAGGACGGGTCGGTCCTGCCGGTCGCCTCCGGGGTGGCGGCGCTCTCCCGCGGGACGAGGCCGTTCTCCGTCGAGGGGGGCGACGTCGTGTACGCGCGTGGGAGGCGGATCGAACGCCGGCCGCTCGAGGACTTCGTGCTCGATCCGCAGGGGAGACCGGTCTTCACCGTGCGGTGGCTGTGGGCGGGAACGGACGGCTTCGGACGGGACCTTCTCTCGCGCACGCTCTTCGGCCTGCGCCTTTCCGTGCTGATCGCCCTCGGTGCCGTGCTGGGATCCTCGCTGCTGGCGGCGCTCGCCGGGCTGGCCGGAGGTCTGGCCGGGCGTCTGCTCGATTCGATGCTCGCCGTGACGGGCGACGCGCTGCTCTCGGTGCCGCGGATCGTGCTCGTGATGGCCCTCGCGGTGGCGATCCGTCCGTCGGCCGTGATGCTCGCGGTGGTGCTCGCGGCGACGGGCTGGCCGGCGATGGCCCGACTCGTGCGCGGCGAGGTGCGCCGGATGCGGGCGTCCGACACGGTGCTCGCGGCAAGGGCCACCGGGGCATCGGCATGGCGTGTCGCGTTCGTCCACGTGCTGCCCGAGGCGCTGGTGACCCTGGCGATCGCTGCCGGGCTGCGGATCGCGCCGACGATCCTGCTCGAAGCGTCGCTGTCGTTCCTCGGGGCGGGTGTCCGTCCACCGGCCGCGTCGCTCGGAACGATCCTCGCCGAGGGGCGGGAGCTGCTGCTCGAGGCGTGGTGGGTCTCCACGATTCCGGGGCTGGTGCTGGTGGCGGTCGTGCTGGCGATCAGCGGCGTGGTCGACCGGTTCCAGCAGCGGATGGAGCGTCCCTGAGCCGGTCGCTCTCGCCCGTGGCCAGCGTCCACCCGACGGCCTCGCGGCAGACATCGCGCAGTGCGGCTCCGAACGCCTCGACGACGCGGTCGACGGTGCCGCCGGCCGCGCGATGTTCGGCGCTGAACGTCCGGCTGTCGACGATCTCGCCACGCGGGGAACGCAGCAGCCGCAGGGTGACCCGCACGCGGACCCGCGGGCCCGCGCCTTGGCGATCGCCGAGCAGGGCTTCCATCTCGCGGATCTCCCCGCGCAGGACGTAGTCGCTCGCGAAGCCGACCGACTGGCGGGCGACGCGGACGATGGCGCCCGATTCCTCGAACGCCTCGACGAGCAGAGACTGGACCAGTCGCGGAGCGCGATCCGCCCAGCGCGCGTCGGCGTAGTAGCGCAGTTCGTGCGGTCCAGGACGCAGCGCGATCCGGTCGGTGTCGATCGCGCGCCCGGCCAGCGGTTC
>JAJRXN010000010.1 GCA_024276295.1 Acidobacteriota bacterium | reverse complement strand
TCTTGGAACCGGGGACCGCCGTCACTCGAGATCCGGTCCAGTATCACCCGCCGACTTGTGCGATCTGGCAAACCATGCTTTAATGATCCGTAATCCTTTCGGAGGGCGCATCCATGAGCAAGGGAATCACGTTCATCGCCCTCGTCGTCTTCGGCCTGCTGGTCATCGGTTGTTCCTCGGCCTCCCGCTTGGCACGTCTTTCGCCCGGCGAGGAACGCGTCGTCGAGCGCTATCCCGGCAAGGCGAAGGCGCCGAGCTGGATCAAGGACCCGTTCGTCGAAAAGCGCGGCCGGCTCCTGTTCAAGGGACAGGCCAGCGGAGCCCCCGACCTCGGGATCTGCCTGCGACAGGCGAAGGCGAATGCGGTTCAGAACCTGGTCGAGGCGGTCAAGGTCAAGGCACGGTCCGAGTTCTCGGAGGCACTGCGCGGCTCGTCCGCGTCCGGCGCGCAGATCTCGCGGTACCTCGAGAGCGTGATCGCCTGGACGACCGAGAACGTCGAGATCACCGGCATGACCCCCGAGGACGAGTACTGGAACAAGGTCGCGATCAAGACCTACGGGGGCCTGGAACACCGCTTCCAGTGCTATGTACGCCTCTCGGTTCCGCTCGAGAGCGTCGAGGCGGCACGGGCGGCGGCGGTGGCACGATCGGTCACGGAGGCCAGCACCGAGGCGGACCGGGCCCTGGCCGAGGAGGTCCGCCGGCAGCTCTCCGACGACTGACCGGCGCTCGCATTTCGAGCGCTTCGTCCAGGCGCAACCATGGCAGCGGCCCGCAACCGCGCGGGCGGCCGGCTTCGATACGCGGAACGAGGAGATTCAGGCGAACGCGACGTGTCCGCCTGCCTGCCATCATGGATAGCGGATCTCGGCTTGAGCGGAACGCGGAACGCGATGCGAGTCGCGCGGCGCGGTCGCGGCTCACCCGCGTGGTCGGCGCGCGCCTTCGGGCGGCAGGAGCACGCTGGCCCGTCTGGCTGCTCGTCGGCTCGATGGTGACGGTCGCGATCGCCAGCACCGCCTGCGGTCCTCCCCTCGCCCGGCCCGGCGTTTCCAGCACCCGTCCGATCGAACGCTCGGCCCGCAGGAAGCCCGACTGGATCACGCAGCTCCCGGAAGACCCGCGGTACTTCTTCAGCATCGGGATCGCGACCGGAACGGACTCGCTGGAAGCCGGCAAGGCCCAGGCGCTCGGCGCCGCGATCGAGGACGTCGTCAACTATCTCGGCATCCGCGCGCAGGTCAGCTACGAAGAATCGCGAACCGAGCTGACGACGAGACTCGTCAGCCGGATCACCGCCGAAGGAAAGGGCCGTGTCGCGCGGGGCCGCCTGCTCGAGATGTACTACGAGCGCTCGCGTACCACGGCGCCGCGGGGAACCTCCGACAGCTTCGACGTCTTCGTGCTCGTGCGGATTCCGTGGGAGATCATCAACGAGGAGGAACAACGGCTGCGCGCCGACCGGGAAGCCCGCCTGGCGCTCGCCGCCTCGCTGCTCGAGGAAGGTTAGGGTTTCGCCGAGCAGGGCGAAGCCGGTCCGGCACTGAGACGATGGCTGCAGGCGGCGCGCCTGCTCGACGGAGAGTGGGCCGTCGACGCCCTCTCGCAGCGGCTCCAGGCCCGCGTGGCCGACCTTTCCAGCTCCGTCGCGCTCCTCGTCGAAGAGCCTGCGGACGAGGACCCACCGGGACGGTACCGCCTGCGCGCCGTGCTGCGCTGGAGCGGAAAGGAGGTCCCGCTGCGCTGGCTGCCGCTTCGCGTGCAGCACGGCGCGGGCCCACGGGCCCGCACCGACTCCGTGACGACCGACTCGGACGGGATCGCCCTGCTGACGGTCGCTCCCGGCGCAGCCCCCGGCGGGGCGGCGACTGGCGTGTTCGTGGACACCGCGCGCCTGCTGTCGCTCGGGGAGGGACAGACCGACCTTCCGGCGAGTTTTCGTGCGGCGTTCGGGCCGCTCGAGTCGCTCCGCGTGTCGATCGCCCGGTCGGTGAGTGAGGCCGAAGCGCGGGCCTTCCGTCCCCCTCTTCCCGGCCATCCACCGTCGACACGTCGCCCTGCCGACGAGCCGGATCCGCTCGACGTCGGCACGTCGGTTTGGGCCTGGTCCCTTCCGGTCGACGACGTGGCGGGCGACATGCTGGCGCTGCGGGTCGAGCCGTCGGTGCGACAGGTCGCTTCGCGCACTCGCCGGGGCGGGAACGACGACGTGGGATTCCTCGTGGACGTCCGCGCCGCGGGGGACGGGCTGCCACGCCGCCGCCCGCTGAATCTGGCGCTGGTCCTCGACCGCAGCGGCTCGATGGCCAACGATGGCAAGCTCGACTACGCCAAGCAGGCGGTGCGGCTGGTCGTCCGCAATCTGTCTCCCGTCGACCGCCTGACTCTGGTCAGCTACTCTGACGATGCCGAGCTGCTCGTCGAGAACGGCTCGATCCACGACCGCCTGCTGATCGAACACCACCTCGAGATGATCGACGCCATGGGAACGACCAATCTGAGCGCCGGCCTGTTCGAGGCGGCCGACGTCATCGGACGCGGTCTGATGGAAGATGGGATCAACCGCATCGTCCTGCTCTCGGACGGCCTCGCCAACCAGGGCGTCGTCAATCGCGAAGCGCTGGCCCGTTTCGCGTCGCAGGCCGTGCGCCGGGGGATCACGATCTCCACCGTCGGTGTCGGCGAGGAGTTCGACGAGGACATGCTGCTGGCGATCGCCACGGGCGGACAGGGGAACTCCTACTACGTGTCCGATCCGGACCAGCTCCCCCAGGTGTTCCTCCAGGAACTCCAGGAGCTGGCCTCGATCGTGGCGCAGAACGTGTCGCTCGTCCTCGAACTGGAACCCGGAGCCGAACTCGTCGACACCTACGGCATCGAGGCCGACCGTCAAGCGAACCGCGTCCGGTTTATGGTCGGCAGCCTGGCGGCTGGCGCCCGGGCTCTCGTCGGCTTCTCGGTCCGGCCCCCTCCCGGCGGGCCCGGACTGCAGCGGATCGGCGTCGTGCGGCTGCGTTACGACGACGTCTCGGACGAGGTCCGCCGAGTCGAGAGTTCCGCTCCGCTGGAACTCGAATACGTCCGGCCGGGAGAGGCTCCCGCCGGCAGCAACTCCCACGTCCAGCGCTACCTCGACATCCTCGCCGCGATGGACGTCATGCTGCTGGCCGAAAAGAGCGGCGACGAGCGGTCGATCCGCGAGACGACGGAGTTCCTCGAAGCGGAACTGGAATCGCTCAGTCAGTGGGCGAGCATGGCCGACGATCCGGAGATCGCCTCGCTGGCCCAGGTGTTCGAGCACTGCGTGATGGAGCTTCGGCACAGGCTCGAGCACGGCGGACCGCACCACGAGACCATCTCCCGCGATCTGCGGAAGGAGATCCGCTACAAGCTCTACCGCCTGCGTCGCCGCGCCGGCTCCTGGTCCGGAGACTCCGGCATCGATGCCTCCGTGGCCGAGCAGTCGGAGCGCCGGCGGTCCTCTCCGCGGCATTTCCCGCGGCGTGCTCCCGGACGCTGACGCCGCGAGCACCGCAGAGCGTCGCGAGTGATCGACTCCCGGCGGCCCGGGGATCCCCCGGGAGCACCCGAGTGGTATGCTGAGCGCAGCGAGGATCTCCTGCATGCCGGGCAGTCCGGATGATGCCACCAGCGGCCGTGCGACGATTCGATCGTCTGACGGCACTCGGAGGGCATGTTGTGTGCGGCCCGATGCAGGAGTAGCCTCGATGCCACTTCCTCGTCTCCCCGTCGACCGCACAGCACGAGACACGACACCCGTGAACGGCGACCGCGGCGGCCCGGAACCGGCCGATGGCCGGGCTGCGAGTACCCGGCGCGTTGGCCGATCGGCGTGTTCCTTGCAGCACGACCTGCAGATGGGAGGCCCCATAAGAAACCGGATCGTGATTCCCAGGCTCCTTCTCGCTGCGATGCTGCTCGCCCCCGGGATCGCCCGGGCCCAGGACACGCCGACCATCGAATCCGATCCGCTTCGCCTGGCCGAACTCCTGACGCTGGCCCGGGATGCGAACCCGGACATCCGGGCGGCCCGGCTCCAGGTCGACGCCGCTCGGGCCCGCCCGTCGCCGGCGCGCACCGTACCCAATCCCCGCGTCGACCTCACGTTCCGCAACGCGGGCCTCGGCGCGTTGACGCTCGGAGACGACCCCGCCTCCGGCGCGAGTCTCGGTTTCGTCCAGGAGATTCCGTTTCCCGGCAAGCTCGAACTCCGCGGGCAGATCGAGGAACAGGGGGTCGCACGCGCCGAGCGCCAGGCACGCCTGGTCGAACTTCGCGTCCTTTCGGAAGTCAAGGTGGCGTACTTCGAACTCTCGTTCGTCGTCGAGTCGATCGGCATCGTGCGCAGGACGCGCGAGATTCTGGTCAAGTTCGAGAAGACGGCCGCCGCACGCTATGAAGTCGGCAAGGGCATCCAGCAGGACGTCTTCCGGGCGCAGGTCGAGATATCCCGCCTGCTCGAGACGCTGACCACACTCGAGCAGCGACGCAACAGCCTCAAGGCGCGCCTGAACCAGCTCCTCAATCGTCCGGGGGCAGCCGCCCTCGGTGATCCGCCGCGGATCACGCCCCTGCGCCTCGAAGAGCCGTACGACAGGCTCGTCGCCAGCGCGCGGGAGGCCTCCCCGGCGATCGCGGAGCGGGAGTACGCCATCGAGCAGGGCCGCAGGGTACTGGACCTCGCCCGTCGCGATCTCTATCCCGACTTCGTGCTCGGCGGGGCGTACGTCGATCGCGGCGGCTTCGATCCGCTGTACCAGGTGACGCTCGGCCTCCGGATTCCGCTCTATCGGACCAGGAAGGAACGCCATCGGATCGAGGAGGCCGGCGC
>JAJRXN010000009.1 GCA_024276295.1 Acidobacteriota bacterium | reverse complement strand
TCGTTCAACACGGCCGGGTTCGGGGATGTCGTGCTCACGCTGACCTTCGGGTTCAAGTACGACGGGCGCTGGATGCTCGTCCCGGAACGCGAGAGCCTCGACGACTGGTACGACTGGCATTTCTCTCTTTTCGGCGGACTGACGCTGCCGACCGGCGAGGAGAACGTCACCGACGCCGGCGGTCGGATCGAGCCCGGCCAGGCGCTCGGTTTCGGCGAGCCGTCGTGGATGCTCGGCATTTCGGCCACGCGGCTGGTCGGTGACCGCGACACCGTCAATGTCGATGCCTCGTGGATCGGCTTTCGCGAGCATCGCTACGCGGACGGCGAGCTGTTCCGGTTCGGCGCGGAGCGGCGGTTCAACGTGGCGTGGGTCCACAGGCTGTCGGTCGACGAGGCGCGCCGGGAGCGGTGGGACGCCAGCCTCGAGGCGAACTGGCTCCAGCTCGAACGCGATCGCCGATCCGGCATCGGCGAGCCGGCGACGGGTGGCAGGATGCTGTACGTGCAGCCCGGTGTACGCTGGTACCACGACCGCTGCTCGGTGGCGATCGGGATCAAGGTGCCGGTCTGGACCGATCTCAACGAGGAGGAGGACCAGCAGGGGGCCGAGGGGGCCGAGGACTACCGGCTCGTGGTCACGACCTCGGTGCTGCTGTGAACGGCCGCGGCCGGACGGAACGCGTAACGTGCACGTACCCGACGGATTCCTCGCACCCCAGGCCTGGGGCCCGCTGTGGGCCGCGGCCGTCCCGGCCTGGAGCTGGGGCATCTGGCGTGCGCGCGGGTTGCGCGACGAGCGTACGCTGCCGCTGCTTGCCGCGGTGACCGCGATCGCCTTCGCCGGGTCGTCGATCGCGATCCCGTTGCCGGGGGGCACGTCGGTCCACCTGACCATGATCGGCCTGCTCGCCGTGCTGTTCGGCGTTCCGACGGCGTTCATCGCCCTGACGCTGGTCTTCACGGTGCAGGCGCTGATGCTCGGCGAGGGCGGGATCACCACGCTGGCCCTGCATGCCCTCGCGATGGGGCTCGCGGGAAGCGCCTCGGCGGCGGCCGCGTACCGGCTGCTGCGCCGGCGGTTCGAGACGGCCGGTCTGTTCGCGGCCGGGTTCGTCGGCGTCGCCGTCCCGTCGGTGATCGTCGCCCTCGTGCTCGGCGTGCAGCCGCTGATCGCCCACGGTCCGGACGGCACGCCGCAGTACTTTCCCTTCGGCCTCCGCACGACGCTGCTCGCGCTGGTTCCGCTGCACGCTGCGCTCGGCGTGGGCGAGGGGCTGTTGACCGTCGCCGCGCGCCGGGCCCTCGACCGGCTGGGCCGGGAGACGCTCCGATGAGGGACCGGGTGCTGCTCGCCTGCTACCTGGCCGCCGTCGTCGCGGCCTCGCTGGTCCATGATCCGCGGGTGCTCGCCGCGGCGCTGCTGCTCGTACTGGCGGGGGCGGGGCGCCGGCTCCCGCGCGTGCTGCTCCGCCTGTCGTGGAGCGTCGTGCCGGTGCTGGTCCTGGTCTCCGTCGGCTGGTGGGTCGCCGACCTGCTGGCGGAGCGGCCGACCCAGGCTCCGCTGGCGGCCTTCGTCCTGCGCGTGCTGCTGATCACCGGCCTGACGCTCTCGGTGCTGCCGCGGATCGATCCGTTCCGAGCGCTCGCCTTTTCGCGCGGCCTGACGCTGCTGCTCGTGCTCGGAGTCTCGCAGGCGCTGACGCTCGCGCGGCTGTGGCAGGAGATGCGCTGGGCGCTGCGCTGCAGGACGGCGGGCCGGCCGCGCCTGCGCGACGGGCTGCGCCATGCGGCGGCGGCGGCGGGCATGTTCGTCCACAAGGGACTCGGCCAGGCGGGGGAGACCGCGCTGGCGATGCGTGCGCGGGGGTGGCTCGATGATCGCGGCTGAGGCGGTCACGCACGCGATCGTGCCGGGACGCGTCGTGCTCCGCGACGTGTCGTTCCGGATCGACGAAGGAGAGCACGTCGTGCTGCTCGGAGCCAACGGCAGCGGGAAGTCGACGCTGCTGAGGATCCTCGCCGGTCTGGTGTTCCCGACCTCGGGTCGCGCGGTGTTCGACGGCGCGCCGCTCGAGCGGCGCACGCTGCGCCGCGACGGCTTCGAACGCCGGCTGCGCCGGCAGGTCGGGCTCTCGTTCCAGAGTCCGGACGCGATGCTGTTCAACCCGACGGTCTTCGACGAGATCGCGTTCGGCCCGCGCCAGCTCGAAGAGCACCCCGCGGACCTCGAACCGCGCGTCGCGCACTGGGCCGGCCGGGCCGGCGTCGACCACCTGCTCGAGCGCTCGCCGTTCAGCCTGTCGACGGGCGAGAAGCAGCGCGTCTGCCTTGCGGCGCTGCTGGTGCTCGAGCCGCGCCTGCTGCTGCTCGACGAACCGGCGGCTTCACTCGATCCGCGCTCGACCGGATGGCTGGTCGACCTGTTGCAGGAGCTGGAAGTGACCACGCTGGTCTCGACGCACAACCTGAGCATGGCGCCGGAACTGGGTGACCGGGTGCTCGTGCTCTCCGAGGATCACCGGCTGATCCACGACGGCGCGATCGAGCCGTTTCTCTCCGATCGCGAGCGGCTGCTCGCCGCGAACCTGGTGCACACCCATCGCCACCGGCACGGCGATCGCGAGCACCGGCACTACCACACCCACGACTGGAGCTGACACGATGAGCCGTCCGGCACGG
This sequence comes from Acidobacteriota bacterium, assembly GCA_024276295.1. Taxonomy (GTDB): domain Bacteria; phylum Acidobacteriota; class Polarisedimenticolia; order J045; family J045; genus J065. Next base: position 4,938 of record JAJRXN010000009.1, on the reverse strand, counting down.
GAGTCGAAACGCAGGCCGTCGGCCGACGAGACGATCCGCTTCACGGTCTCGCTGCCGGCCTCGCTGCTCGCCGAACTGGATCGCCGGCTGGTCGACCGCGGCTACGCCTCGCGCTCCGAACTCGTGCGCGACCTGATCCGCGAGAAGATGATCGAGGACCGCTGGGCGGAAGGTCGCCGCCGGGTCCATGGCGTGCTGACGATCTGCTACGACCACCATCAGCGCGAGCTGGCCGACCGGCTGATCGAGATCCAGCATGCCGAGCACACGCACGTGCTCTGCGCGACGCATGGCCATCTCGACCACCACAACTGTCTCGAGACGATCGTGCTCTGCGGCCGGCCCGCGGAGATCGAGAGCATCGCGCTGCGGATCGCCGGCCTCAAGGGCGTGCAGTTCGCCCGGCTGACCCGTGCGGGGGCGCTGCCCGGCGAGTGATGGCGGTCAGCGTCCGCCCGTGGCGGAGTCGTATCCGGCGGCCCGGAGCAGGTGCTCGTTGACCGGAGTCGGCACGCCGGTGGCGCGGCCCATGGCGACGACCGCGCCATTGCGCCAGCGCAGCGCCTTGGCCGACGTGACCGCGACGTGGCGGATCGGCGCCGTGGTCTCGACAAGGCACCGGCAGGCGGTCTCCGCGTCGACCGGGACGCCGTACCACGCTCCCGCAGCCGCCGTCGTCTCGGAGATCACGGCCCGCCATTCCTGCTCGTGGCTCTCGAGGTAGGTGCCGAGGTCGAGGCCGTGCACGGCGAGCGGGAGCCCGACGACGCCGTTCCAGGCGCCCTTGACGATCATCTCGCGGACGAACGCTTCGCGGGACGCGGACACCTCGAAGGCGAGCCCGCCCCGCACGAGCGCCGCGGCCAGCGGTCCCGCGAGCGCGCCATGCAGGATGCTCGGGCGGAGCGGGGCGAAGAACTCCCCGCGCGCCGTGAACCAGATCAGCCCGCGGGTCGTCTCGTCGAGCGGACCGAGCAGCGGTTCGAGGAAACCGTTCTGGACCAGCGCCAGCCGGGGGCGGAGTTCCGGCGGAAAGCGTTCGAGCGCCGGGGGAAGGTCGTCCTCGCGCATGGCGAGCAGTCGCGGTGCCGGGTCGCCGGCATCCGTGGCGCGATCCCATCCGCAGCGGCGCGTGACGGTCTCGACGCGGACGCCCGCGGCGGCGAGGGCGGCGGCCAGCCGCGTCCCGACGTTGCCGGGGCCGACGAGAAACAGGCGTTCCATGACGCCGAGTCTACGCCGGGAGCCGCGGTTGGTGGCGGTTCGCATCCCGGGTAGCATGCGCGAGGGAAGACGGCCGGGAGGACTCGCGCTTGGCGCACTCGCGAACGCGCTCGAAGACCACCCGCCGCAGGTCCGGCACGAAGAAGACGACACCTGCCCGCCGCGCGCGCCGGACGGCCGTACGGGACCGGCGCCGCGCGCGCGCGGGGCGGATCGTCGCGGTGTGTGCCGTGCTCGGGGCGGTGATGCTCTGGCTCGTGCTCGGCGTCGCCGGGGCGGGGCGCCGGGCGGTGGCGACGCTGGCCGGCGACAGCCGCGCCGCGCCGGTCGACGTGCTCGCCGCCCCGATCGTGCTGCGCGAGGCGGCCGTCGTCGATCCGGAGGCGCTCGAGCGGCTGCTCCGCGCGGTGGCCTACCGGAAGGTCCGCGGGACGCCGCGCCGGCCGGGAGAGTTCCATCGTGCGGCCGGTCTGCTGGAGATCTACCGGCGCGCGGCGCACGGACCGTTCGGCCCGCTGCCCGCCGCCTGGGTCCGCGTGCGGCTCGATGACGGCCGGGTCGTCCGCCTCGAGGGGCCGGCCGGGCGGCGCCTCGGTGCCTTCACGCTCGAGCCGGTGCGGCTCGGTGCGTTTCGGGGCGCGCAGCTGGAGGAGCGGCAGGCGCGCCCGCTCGCCGAGTTCCCGCAGCGCGTGGTCCAGGCCGTGCTCGCGGCCGAGGACGCCCGGTTCTACGAGCACCGCGGGCTCGATCTGCGCGCCATCGCCCGCGCGGCCTGGGCCGACATCCGGGGCGGCGGACTGCTCCAGGGCGGTTCGACGATCACGCAGCAGGTGATCAAGAACCGCCTGCTGACGGCCGAGCGCTCGTGGCTGCGCAAGGCGCACGAGGCGTTTCTCGCCGCCTGGGTCGAGCGCCGGCTCGACAAGAGCACGCTGCTCGAGATCTACCTCAACGAGGTGTACCTCGGTCAGCGCGGGCCGGTCTCGATCGTCGGAATCCCGGCGGCGGCGCGGTTCTGGTTCGGGCGCGACGTGCGGGATCTCGACCTGCCGCAGGCCGCATTGCTCGCCGGGATGATCGCCTCGCCGGGACGCTTCGATCCGCGGCGCCGGCCGGAGCGGGCTCTCGCGCGTCGGGAGTGGGTGCTCTCGCGGATGGTCGCTCTCGGATTCATCGATCAGCTCGAGGCCGACGCCGCCGCGCGCGCGCCGCTCGGCATCGTCGATCCGCCCGAGCCGGTCGACCCGGCGGGGGACGTGCTCGACGCGGTGGCGCGGGAACTCGATCGGCGTGGCGTGCGGCCCGGCCCGGCGCCGGAGCCGCAGGCCGTCCACACGGCGATCGATCCGCTGGTCCAGGCGGCCGCGCGCCGGGCGCTTGCGGCGGCGATCGAGCGGCTCGAGCGCGACCGTCCGTCCCGGCGGCCGCTCGAGGGGGCGGTGGTCGTCCTGCGGCAGGCAACCGGCGAGGTGATCGCGCTGGTCGGGGGGCGCCACGGCGCCCGCGGGGGCTTTCACCGGGCGCTCGACGCCCGGCGCCAGCCTGGATCGTCCTTCAAGCCGATCGTCGCGCTGGCGGCGTTTGCCAGCGGAGGCTGGGCGCCGGCCTCGACGATCGCCGACGCTCCGTTCGAGATCCGTGCCGGCGGGAGGATCTGGCGCCCGTCCAACCCGGACGGACGGTATCGTGGCGAAGTGACGCTGCGCGAGGCGCTGGCGCACAGCCTCAACGTTCCGTTCGCGCGCCTCGGGCACGCGCTCGGCGTCCCCGCGATCGTCGAGACCGCGCGGGCTGCCGGCATCGAGAGCGCGCTGCCGGACGGGCCGTCGATCGCTCTCGGCACGGGAGAGGTCAGCCCGCTCGAACTGGCGCGTGCCTACGCGACGATCGCCGCGCTCGGCGTGCGGCGCGAACCGCACCTCGTCCGGGCGGTCGTCACCGAAGACGACGCCGCGCGCCCGTGGGACCTCGCGGCTCCGGCCCCGCCGGAGCGGACGCTTCCGGAAGCCGCGTGCTACCTCGTGCTCGACGCGATGAGGGGCGCCGTCCGCGAGGGGACCGCACGCCGCCTGAGCGCGGCGGTCGGCGACGTGCCGGTCGCGGCGAAGACCGGCACGAGCCAGAAGGGGCGCGACGCGTGGGCGGTGCTGGTGACGGGGAGTGCGGTCGCCGTGGTCTGGATCGGCCGGGACGACGCGAAGCCGGCCGCTCTCGTCGCGCCGCGGGACGCGGTCCCGGTCCTGGCGCGCCTCGTCATGGACGCCCGGGACGAGCTGCTCGCGCCCCTCCCTCCGGCTCCCGACGACGTGCTCGTCGTCGCCTGGGATCCGGAGCGTCGCTGTGCCGCCCGCCGTCCGCGGGACGACACGGTCCGGGAGGTCTTCGCCGCGTCGGCGCCGCCGGCTCCGTGCCGGCGGCGGTCGTTCTGGGAGCGGATCTTCGGCCGGACGAGACTGGACGCCGGGGACGGTTCGCGCGTAGACCATGAGAAGGCGCGCGAGCGGAGCGCCCCGCGGCACTTCCCGCGGCGCCGCGTGCCCGGGAGAGCATCTCGATGAGCGGAGTCGCAGGCCGTACCGGCCGCCAGCAGGGGCTGACCTACGTCGAGATCCTGGCGACGCTGCTGATCATGACGATCCTTGCCGGCGTCGCCCTGCCGCTGCTGCATCACAAGTACCGGCACTACAAGGAAGTCGAACTCAAGCGCCGGCTGACGATGCTGCGCGCGGCGATCGACCGCTATCACGAGTACGCGGTGCTGGGCCAGATCGAACCGCCCGATCTCGACTGGAACATGTACCCCGAGAGTCTCGACGAACTGGTCGAGGGCGTCGAGATCAAGCCCGGCGCCGACCAGCCGCCGGTGCTCGTCCGTTTCCTGCGGCGCATCCCCGTCGACCCGATCACCGGCGAGGCCGAGTGGGACTGCCGCAGCTACGAGGACGATCCGGACACGCGGTCGTCGAGCTGCGATGACGTGTACGACGTCTTCTCGCGCTCGAACGAGACCGCCCTCGACGGGACGACCTACTCGGACTGGTGAGTGCGGCCTGAGCCGGCCGGCCGGCCGAGGGCCAGCGGCAGGTACGCCTGCTCGCAATAGTCGCGCACCATCCGCGCCGCACTGAACCGCGGGAGCAGGCGCATGATCGAGGTGCGCATCCGCGCCAGCCAGGCGAGTGGCAGGCCGCTCGCGTCGCGGTCGTAGTACAGCGGCAGGATCTCGTTCTCCAGTGTCGCGTAGAGGCTCTCGGCGTCCTCGGCGTCCTGCGCCTCCTGGTCGTCGAGCACCTCGAGGCGGCCGATCGGAAACCCGACGTCGGGGTCGTAGCCTTCGATCCACCAGCCGTCGAGCACGGAGAAATTCAGCCCGCCGTTGATCGCGGCCTTCTGCCCGGAGGTGCCGGACGCCTCGAGCGGCCGGCGCGGCGTGTTGAGCCAGATGTCGACCCCCTGGACCATCAGGCGGCCGATCATCATGTCGTAGTCCTCGAGGAACACGACCTTACCGCGAAAGTCGTCGCCCTGGGCGAGCCGGAAGATCTGCGCGATGAGGTCCTGGCCGGGGAGATCCGCCGGATGCGCCTTGCCGGCGAACAGGAACTGCACCGGCCCGCGGGGGTGGTCGAGGATCCGTCGCAGGCGTGCGAGGTCCCGGAACAGCAGCCCGGCGCGCTTGTAGACCGCAAAGCGCCGCGCGAAGCCGATCGTCAG
>JAJRXN010000535.1 GCA_024276295.1 Acidobacteriota bacterium | reverse complement strand
GGTGAGCACGACCGGAACGCCGAACATCCCGGCCAGGCCGATCAGGCGCCCGGTGGCCTCGACCACCAGCCGGGGGCGGTGGATCATCTCCATCAGCTTGCCCTGCAGGTCGATCAGCGCCACGATGCTGCGGGAGACGTCGCAGAGTCCGGTCATTGCTTCCTCCGTCTCCGGGACGGTATCCCATGTCGCCCGGCGCAGTAAACCCAAGGGGCATTTGACAGGGCCGGGGGGGGTATTCTGCAATACGACGAGCTGACACCGGAGCAGAGGGCCGAGTTCGGCTCCAGCTACGACGATGGTCGGGGCTACCTGATCTCGCCGCTGGCCACCGTGTCGCGCACCGCGGGGGGAACGACCTACGCCGAAACGACAGGCATCCTCATCGTTCCACTCGGCGGAGGATCCGTCGTGGTGCCGGTGGCGGTGACGTGCTCTCATTCGGGCCGCAAGTCCGGGTGTTCGGCCACCGGATGCCACCCGACGACGATCGATGGCAAGGCTGCGTGCAGCAGCCCCTCGTGCTCCGGCAAGTGCGGCTTGCCTGGGCCGGCGTGTTCGAAGACGGAGAGCACCGCCAGAACCTCGTTCCTGGTGTTCGGCTCCGTGTAGCAAGCTCCTCTCCCGGCGTTCGCCCGGAATGTCCTCCGGCAGGCCCCTGCCAGCGGCGGGACGCCCGGGGCGTGGGCATAATGGCGTCTCCTTCGCCCCCGCCCGGGAGACCATCCGATGAGCCCGCCGCTCGGCATCCGCCGTGAGGACAAGAACGACTGGGAAGCGCGCACCCCCCTGACGCCCGGACAGGCCGGCCGGCTCGTGGCGGGGGGGATTCCCGTCGTCGTCCAGCCCTCGTCCCGGCGCTGCTTTCCCGACGACGCCTACGCGCAGGCCGGTGCGGTGGTGCGCGAAGACATCTCGGACTGCGTGGTGGTGCTCGGCGTCAAGGAAATCCCGGTCGGCCGGCTCGATGCCGGCCGGACGTACGTCTATTTCTCGCACACGATCAAGGGCCAGCCGTACAACATGCCGATGCTGCGGCACATCCTCGCGGTCGGAGCGAACCTGCTCGACTACGAGCGGGTGACCGACGACGCGGGCCGGCGGCTGATCGCGTTCGGCCTCCAGGCCGGTCAGGCCGGCATGATCGACTCGCTCGCCGCGCTGGGCCGGCGGCTGGCCGCCGAGGGCATCGCGACGCCGCTGGCGGACCTCGAGCCGGCCTGGCACTACGGCTCGCTCGACGAGGCGCTGCGGGCGGTCCGCGACGTCGGGCGGCGCCTTGCGACGTCGGGGCCGGTGGCGGCGGTCGGACCGATCGCGATCGGCGTGCTCGGGCACGGGCGCGTGGCCCGCGGAACGTGGGACGTGCTCGAGGCGCTCGGCACGCGGCAGATCGCCCCCGCTGGCCTGGCCGACGCGGTGCGGACGGCCGAACCGCACGCGGTGCTCGAGTGCCGGCTCGCGCGGGCGGACTATCTCGAACGGCGCGAGGACGGCGGCTTCGACGCGGAAGAGTACGAACGTCACCCGGAGCGCTACGTCTCCGCGCTGCCGCGCCTCGCCGGCCTGCTGACCGTGCTCGTCAACGGGATCTACTGGGAGCCGCGGTTTCCCCGGCTGCTGACGCGGGACGACTTCCGCAGGCTGTACGGCGGTGGATCGCGCCCCCGCCTGCGCGTCGTCGGCGACATCACGTGCGACATCCGCGGCGCGCTGGCCTGCACCGTGCGCGCCACGACGCCCGCCGCGCCGACGTACGTCTACGACCCGGAGCGGGACGCGGCGCTCGACGAGGCGGTCGACGGTCCCGGCCCGCTCGTGATGGCGGTCGACAACCTGCCGTGCGAGCTGCCGCGGGAAGCGTCCGAGAGCTTCGGCGCCGCCCCGCTGCCGCGGCTGCCCGATCTCGTGCAGGCGCATCCCGACGGCAGGCTGGACGCGGAACGGCTCTCCCCGCCCTGGCGCCGCGCGCTGATCGCCTGCGGCGGCCGGCTGACCGAGGACTATCGCTACCTCGAGAAGTTCCTCGAAAACGCGGACTAGCCCGGCCGCTCAGGCGAGCCGGGCGCCCTTGGTCGTGCCGCCCGCGCCAGCCCCGGCGCGCCAGTCGGCGTGCGGCGGCCGGTTGAGCACCAGCCAGTTCCACAGCAGGCTGCCGTAGGTCCGCGGCTCGATCCCCCGCTCGGCGTAGAACGGCCGCAGCAACCGGTGCAGCCGGGGCAGGTTGTAGAACGGCACCCGGGGGAAGTAGTGGTGCTCGAGGTGGTAGTTCGACCACAGGAAGGCGATGTCCCAGAAGAGCGACGGCTTCATCAGCGTGCTCCATCGGGCGGGATCGTCCGGATCGATGTCGTAGTGCTGCCCGAGACGGTTGAGCGTGAACGCCACCGGGAACACGAACAGGTACGGCACGAGGTAGACCTTGAACGCGATCCACGGTCCGGCCGCAAGACCGGTCGCGGCGAGGATGGCAAGCTGGCCCGCCACGGTGATCAGGCGTTCGCGACGGATCCGGCGCTGGACGTCGTCGGGGTATGTCGCCGTCTCGCGCGCCGCCGCACGGAAGTAGATCGCGATCAGCGCCGGCGTCATGTAGAGCAGCTTGTACCAACGTGCGTTGCGCCGCGGGGAGAGGTGATGGCGCTTCGGATCCGCCTCGCCGTCTCCGAGCTGCGCGTGGTGATCGAGGTGCCAGCGGGTGAACTGCGTGCGCGAAATCCCGCTCGGAAAGGCGTACAGCCAGCCGAGCAGGACGCGCGACCGGTTGCCCGTCCGGCGGGCGAACACCGCGTCGTGCACGACCTCGTGCAGCATCACCGTGAAGTTGAACAGTGCGAACCCGATCACGATCGAACAGGGCAGCCAGAGGTACCACGGCTCGAAGACGACCGCCCCGGTCACGCCGGCGGCGAGCAGCAGGACCTGCCAGGCCAGGACGGCGAAGTGGGCCGCGGGACGCGG
>JAJRXN010000534.1 GCA_024276295.1 Acidobacteriota bacterium | reverse complement strand
CGAGATGGTGATGCCTGGTGACCGGCTGGAGGTGACGGTGGAGCTGATCCAGCCGATCGCGATGGACAAGGGTCTGCGATTCGCGATCCGTGAAGGCGGCCGGACGGTCGGCGCCGGAACCGTGACCGAGGTCATCGAGTAAGGGAGCGCGAACACAGACGGAGACCCGGACAGGGCAGTAGCTCAACTGGCAGAGCAACGGTCTCCAAAACCGTAGGTTGGGGGTTCGAGTCCCTCCTGCCCTGCCAATCCTGCCCGGGGGGCGCGAAACCGGGACGCGGGCGGCGGCGCGCCGCAGAATGTGCGAACGTGGAGGTTGTTGCCAGTGAACAGTATCCGGCGGTTCCAGATCTTCGTCGGCGAAGTCTGGTCGGAGCTGAAGCGGACCTCGTGGCCGAATCGCCAGGAGGTGTACGGCACGACGATCGTCGTCATCGTCGCCGTGGTGCTGATCGCTGCGTACCTGTGGGTCGTCGACATCGCGCTGGCGACGATGACCACCCAACTGTTCCGCATCGCTTCCTGAGCGTGCGAGGACTCGGACGGTGACCGACATGACGGACAAGGAACGTCAGGACCAGGCCCAGCCGGAGCCGCCCGCGGCTCCACCGGCGGAGCCTGTGCCGTCGGCGTCGGTCTCCGAAGACGGCCTGCCGTCGGATGCGGAGCCGGACCAGGCGGACGAGGCCGCTTCCGCGCCGGCCGGCGAGCCGGCGGCGCCGGCGGAGGACGACCGCAAGGCGTGGTACATCATCCACACCTATTCGGGGTTCGAGAACAAGGTCAAGGCGTCGCTCCGGCAGCGCGCCGATGCCTACGGCATGGGTGACAAGATCGGTGAGGTCCTCGTGCCGACCGAAGAAGTCGTCGAGGTCCGGGACGGGAAGAAGTATCACACCAAGAAGAAGATCTTCCCCGGCTACGTGCTGGTCCACATGGAGATGTCCGACGAGGCCTGGCACGTGGTGCGCAGCACGCCGAAGGTGACCGGCTTTCTCGGCGGCGGGCAGAAGCCGCTGCCGCTGCCGCAGGACGAGGTCGATCGCATCCTGAACCAGGTCACGGTGACCAAGGAAAAGCCGAAGCCGAAGGTCGTCTACCGCGTCGGGGAGACGGTCAAGATCACGGACGGCCCGTTCAGCGGGTTTACGGGCGTGGTGGAAGAACTCAACGAAGACCGCGCCACGCTCAAGGTGATGGTCAGCATCTTCGGGCGCGCGACGCCGGTGGAACTCGAGTTCCACCAGGTGCGCCGGCCCGAGTGAAACAGCGGCCGCCCCGATGGGGCGGCCCGGCAGGTGAACAGCGATGGCGAAGAAGGTGATGGCGGTCGTCAAGCTGCAGTGCCCGGCGGGCAAGGCCACGCCGGCGCCGCCGGTGGGTCCGGCCCTCGGCCAGCATGGCGTGAACATCATGGAGTTCTGCAAGGCCTTCAACGCCCGGACGCAGAGCCAGGACGGGATGATCATCCCGGCGGTGGTGACGATCTACCAGGATCGTTCCTTCACCTTCATCACCAAGACGCCTCCGGCGCCGGTTCTGCTGCTCAAGGCGGCGAAGATCGAGAAGGGCTCCGGAGAGCCGAATCGCAACAAGGTGGGCAAGGTCACGCGCGCCCAGGTGGAAGAGATCGCCAAGATCAAGATGCCCGATCTGACCGCGGCCGACATGGAAGCGGCGGTGCGCACGATCGCAGGGACCGCCCGCAGCATGGGCATCGAGATCGAAGGCTAGGAGACGAGCCATGCCTCGCCGAGGAAAGAAATACCGTGCGGTGGCCGAGAAGGCGCCGCACGAGCCGATCGGAATCGAAGCCGCGATGAAGACGGTCCGCGAGTTGGCCTGGGCGGCGTTCGACGAGACGGTCGAGGTCGCGATGCAGCTCGGCGTCGACCCGCGCCACGCCGACCAGATGGTGCGTGGGACGGTCGTGCTCCCGCACGGGACCGGCAAGGACGTCCGCGTTCTGGCGATCGCCGGCGGGGAGCAGCTCCAGGCGGCGAAGGACGCCGGGGCCGATCTCGTGATGTCGGGCGAAGAGGCGGTCGAGAAGATCTCCGGCGGGTTCCTCGACTTCGACGCCGTCGTTGCCACTCCGGACATGATGCGGCACGTCGGCCGGCTCGGTCGGGTGCTCGGTCCGCGAGGGCTGATGCCGAATCCGAAGACGGGCACCGTCACGCCGAACATCGCGGAGGCGATCCGGGCGATCAAGGCCGGAAAGGTCGAGTTCCGCGTCAGCAAGACGCGGACGATCCATGGCGTGATCGGGCGGAAGTCGTTCGATCCCGAGAAGCTCGAGGAGAACTTCCGGGCCTTCGTCGGCGCCGTGCAGCGGGCCAGACCGCCGGCCGCCAAGGGGCGCTACATTCAGTCGGTGCATGTCGGCACGACGATGAGTCCGAGCCTCGAGATCGATCTCGGCGACGTCGACCGTCTCCAGACCGCCGAACGCGCCTGAGGGCGACGGGGAACCAGCCGATGGGCAGAACAAGGGCAGAGAAGGAGCGCCTCGTCGAAGAGATCCGCGACGAGATCGCCACGGCAGAGACGATCTTCCTCGTCAGCCTGGCGGGCATCAACTCGAATGACATCAACGTTCTGCGTGCCCGCCTGCGCGAGCAGGGCGCGCGGATGCGGGTGGTCAAGAACAGGCTGGCCAAGCGCGCGGCGGCCGACGGCGCGTTCGCGAGCATCGAGGACCTGTTCCGCGGGCCGACGGCGATCGTCTACCACCGGACCGAGCCGGTCGAGACGGCCAAGGCGCTCGTGGCGTTCGCCAAGGACCACCCGGCGCTGGAGATCAAGGGCGGCCTGGTCAGTGGAACCGATCGCGTCGACCCGGACGGGGTCAAGGCGGTCGCCGCGATGCCCAGCCTCGACGGGGCGCGGGCGATGCTGCTGCAGGTCATCCAGGCGCCGGCGACGAAGCTCGTGCGGCTGCTCGACACGCCGGCCACGCAGATGGTGACCGTCATGACGCGACGGTCCGAACAGGAAGGGTAACGTCGCCACACGAGGCGGCAGGACAGATTGCGCCGGCCCGCGGGCAGCGGCTCGGCGATGGAAGGCAACAAGAAACAAGGCTTGCAGATCCGTCGGGCGATCCTGGCGCCCGCACCCGAGCCGGAGGGAGACATCGATCATGGCCGACCTGAACCAGATTGCCGATCAGCTCAGCGACCTCACCGTCATGCAGGCCGCCGAGCTGGTCAAGATGCTTGAAGAGAAGTGGGGCGTTTCCGCGGCGGCGCCGGTCGCCGTGGCCGCAGCCGGTGCCGTGGCCGGCGGGGCCGAGGCTGCCGAAGAGAAGACCGAGTTCGACGTCGTGCTGACGGAAGTCGGCCCGAAGAAGATCAACGTCATCAAGGCCGTCCGCGAGGTCACCAGCCTTGGCCTGAAGGAAGCCAAGGAACTGGTCGAGGGTGCACCGAAGCCGATCAAGGAAGCGGTCACCAAGGAAGAGGCCGAAGAATTGAAGAAGAAGTTCGAGGAGGTGGGTGCCAAGGTCGAGATCAAGTAGCGTTGTTCCGGCGACCGAAGCGGTTCGGTTGGTGCGGACACGTGGCGACAACCCCTTCTCCATGCGCCCAGGGCGGACGCAGGGGAGGGGTTTGTCTTCTGATCGACGTTCCCGGTGCCTTTCCGCGGATCCTCGCCGGATCCGCATCGTGACAACTCCTCCGAGAGGGTGAACCCTGATGGCAACCGCGCACTATTCGCCGCGCCAGCGGCACGATTTCTCCAAGATCAGGACCAACATCGCCGTGCCCAACCTGATCGAGGTCCAGAAGCGGTCGTACGAGCGTTTTCTGCAGATGTACACGGCCCCCGAGGACCGGGAGGACGTCGGACTGCAGGCGGTGTTCAAGTCGATCTTCCCGATCGAGGACTTCCGCGGCACGTGCAGCCTCGAGTTCATCAACTACTCGATCGGCACCTGGGCCTGCAAGTGCGACACGTTGCAGGGCATCGACAAGCTGCGGCTCGTCTGCGAGTGCTGCGG
>JAJRXN010000533.1 GCA_024276295.1 Acidobacteriota bacterium | reverse complement strand
TCCAGGTATCGTCGAAGGGCATGTTGGCCGGCCCGGAGGCGAGCAGGTCCTGCGTCATCGGGCGGATCAGCGAGTCGTCGCTCTGGCGCACGGCATTGCCCCGGAGCGTCAGTTCTCCGAACCGGCGGCGGCTTTCCGCGCGTTCTCCGCTGCGGCCGGCCTGGGCGGATTCCTCGAGCGATGCGAGAGCCGGGTTGGCGGACAGGGCCCGCGTGACCGCCTGCTCGAGCGTCATCGTTCCGGCGACGGACAGGCCGGACGGACAGGGGCCCGCCAGCAGGAGCACGATCGCCAAGTGTCGCTTCATGCGAGCACGCCGCGGAGGAAGACGTCGAGGACGGCATCGCACCCTTCGGGGATCGGGGGATGCCCGGCGCCGAGAACGTGGCGGATCGTCAGGGCCTGGACGATCCCCATGAACAGGACGGCCGCCGCCGCGGGATCGACCTCCGGGCGGACCTGCCGCCGCCGCCGCGCCTGCTCGAGATGGTTTCTGACGCGCGATGTCTGTTCGGCGACCAGCATCTCGAGTTCGGCACGGATCTCCTCGTCCCGGTTGTAGGCCGACTCGGAGAGGAACAGGACGGTCACGCCGCGGACCTCGTCGAGGTACGTCAGCAGGCGCAGCAGGAACTCGCGGAGGAACTCCGCCGGAGGCAGGGAAGGATCGCAGCTCTCGTGGAAGCGGGTGAACCTGTCCCGGGTCCGGCGGACGAGATGGATGACGAGGTCCTGCTTGTTGCGGAAGTGCCGGTACATGGCCGGTTCGGTGAACCCGACCCGCTCGGCGACCTTCTTCATCGTCAGGGCTGCGATGCCCTCGTCGATGATCAGGTCCATGGCGTGATCGAGGATCTCTTCGCGGCGTGAGGGGTTCATCCGGGAGTTCTCCGTGTTAGTGAGTCCTAACACACTACCACGAATCAACCGCCCGTCAACTCCGATCGTGCAACGAAGGCCGCGGCCTCGGCGCCCCGTGAATTCCGGCACCTTCGGTTGCAGGCGGACGAATCAGCAAGACTGCGAGCGATGTCGGACACCCGGAGCCGTCCCGGTGAACCGACACCCTCGGCCACGGCATCCCGGGTTGCGAGGTGCCGTCAGGGAGCCGATCCGTGCGGGCCGTTTCCCCCGTCCGTTCCCTCGCTGACGACCTGCCAGAAGACGCCGTCCTCGTTCGTCAGCAGGCTCGTCTCCGCGGTCTCGGCGACCGGGCGCCGCACGATCCACGGCCACTGGGGGCCGCTCACGCCGGCGAAGACCCGGTACTGGCGATGGCAGGGGTCCGACACCGCGTCCCAGTCCAGGCGGATCGTCCCGGAGCCGGCCTTCGTGACCCGCAGCCCCTTCACGTGGCTCGTCGCGGCGCAGCCGGAGGCCGTCAGCGGGTCGACCACTGGGAGCAGCAGTCGCGAGGGATGGGCGGCATCGTGGACGATCCGGTTGAGCGCGACGTCGGTCCGGGTGTGCTGGTTGAACGGCTCACCGGTCTGCGGGTTGGACTCGAAGCGCGGGTAGTTGGTCGACGCGATGGCGACCCGGATCGCGTGGCCCGCCGGGAACGTGATCGACGTGTCCCAGAGGCGGACGCGGAACTCGTGGACCTCTCCGGGAACGAGCAGATCC
>JAJRXN010000532.1 GCA_024276295.1 Acidobacteriota bacterium | reverse complement strand
TCGCCGAGAGTGGCCCAGATCGGCCGCAGGCCGCAGCTCGTCTCGTGGACGCACGGCTCGACCGCCTCCGATCCCGTGCAGCGCTCGGATTCGAACAGCTCGCCGCCGATCGCCGTCAGAACCTCGCTGACCGAGATCTCCTCCGCCGGGCGCGCGAGCGTGTAACCGCCGTCCTTGCCGCGGTGACTCTCGATCAGGCCGACCTCGCGCAGCCGGCCGAGGATCTTGGCCGTGTTCTCGACCGAGAGGCCCTCGGCCTCGGCGATGCGGCTGATCGTCACTCTCCCCTCGCTGGCGGCGACGCGCGCCAGACAGCGCAGGCACTGGTCCTCGAGCGTGCTGATCTTCATCGCCGATCCTGTTCCTCGCCCCGCCTCGCAGCGGCGGCCCGGGCTCCCGGGTCGTCGTCTGCAGGCATTCTAGCCAATCTATACTTGACGATCAAGTATAGATTCCAAGGCCGCCGGTCCCCCCCGAATTCGAACCGTTCGCGGAACCTCGCGTGATTCGGGATGGCGGGGGCATGGTACGAACGTATGATTCAAACAGTCGTATGACCCATACGCCGCCGCCCGGCCCCCCCGCCGGGCCAGAAGGCCTGGAGAAACGATGGCGGGACGACCTTCCCCCGACCCCGACGCCTCCTCGACCCGGGAGCGGATCCTCGACACCGCGGAGGCGCTGTTCGCCGAGCAGGGCTTCGACGGAACCTCGCTCCGGCAGATCACCCGGGAAGCCGGTGTCAACCTGGCGGCGATCCACTACCACTTCGGCTCGAAGGACGCGCTGATCGACGCGGTGTTCGCCCGGCTGGTCGGGCCGATCAATGCGGCGCGCCTCGCGATGCTCGACGAGGTCGAACGGGAGGCCGGCGAGGGCGCGCCAGAACTCGAGCGCGTGCTCGAGGCGTTCATCCTGCCGCCGCTCCAGTCCACGGCCGACGTCGGGACGCGCACGTATCTCGATGGCCGGAGGATCAAGCTGATCGGGAGGATCTACTCCGCCGAGCGGCAGCACATCTCGAAGCAGCTTTTCTTCAACCAGTTCCGCGAGGTGCTCGAGCGGTTCCGCGGCGCGTTCGGACGTTGCCTGCCGGGGCTGTCCGAAGCGGCGCTGACGTGGCGGATCCACTTCACGGTCGGCGCGATGGTCCACATCGTCCACACCGCGGGCGACCCCGTCCTGTGCTCGATGCTCGGCATGGACAGCACCCGCCTCGAGGCCCGCGCGATCGCCAGGCGCATGATCCCGTTTCTCGCCGCCGGTCTGCGCGCTCCGGAGGAGGACGCGCCATGAGCCCTGCTCGCGCCGTGGTCGTGGTCGCACTGGTCGCCGTCGGGGTGACGGGTTGCGCCCACGTCCCGCAACGCACGCTGCCGGATGCCGGCGTCGCCCCGCCCGACGCCTGGAGCGGGCCGGCCACCCCCGGCGAACCGGTCTCCGGCTGGATCGAGGAGTTCGACGACCCGGGACTGACCGAGGCGGTCCGGCGGGCCATCGCCGGAAACCAGGACCTGCTCGCGGCGGGAGCCCGGCTCGAGGCCGCGCTCGCCGAGGCCCGAATCGCCGGGGCGAATCTGCTGCCCCTGGTCGGCGCCTCGGCCGATGCCTCGCGGCGCGGCCAGACGTTCGTCGGCTTTCCGATTCCGGGCCGCGAGAACGTCCCGCTGACCACGATCAGCAACAGCTTCGGCGTGTCGATCGACGTGAGCTGGGAGGCCGACCTGTGGGGCCGCCTGCGCGCGGCACGCGGGGCCGCGCTGGCACGGCTCGAGGCGACCGCCGCCGACCGGCAGGCGCTCGCCCTGTCGATCGCGGCCCAGACCGCCAAGGCGTGGTTCGCGGCCGTCGAGGCGCGCCGGCAGCTCGAACTGGCCGAAGAGACGCTCGAGAGCTGGCGCCGCAGCCTCGAGAGCGTCGAGCGGCGCTACCGTCACGGGCTGGTCGACGCTCTCGACGTGCGGCTCGCGCGCTCCAACGTGCACACAGCCGAGGCGACGCTCGCCCTGCGGCGCGATGCCCTCGAGCGCACCCTGCGTCAGCTCCACCTGCTCGAAGGCGCCTACCCCGCCGCAGGCGACGCGACCGCGGACTCCGATCTGCCGGACCTGGCGACGCCGGTCCCGGCGGGTCTGCCGGCGGAGATCATCGCGCGACGTCCGGATCTCCGGGCGGCCGAGCGCCAGCTCGTCGCGGCCGGGCTGCAGGTCGCCGAGGCCCGGGCGGCGCGCTACCCGTCGATCGTGCTGACGGCCACCGGCGGGGCGATCAGCAACCAGGTGCGGGACGTACTGCGCGGCGACTTCAAGGCCTGGGGCCTCGCGGCGGGGATCCTGCAGCCGCTGTTCCAGGGCGGGGCGCTCGCGGCGAACGTCGATCGGACCGATGCGCTCTCGCGCGAGGCGCTGCATCGCTTCGCGTCCGCGGCGCTGCAGGCGTTCCGCGAGGTCGAGGACGCCCTGGCCTCGGAACAGTGGCTGCGTGACCGACGGGGCGCGCTCGAAGAGGCCGCCCGCCAGGCCGAAGCCGCCCTCGAACTGGCGCAGCAGCAGTACGAGCAGGGACTCGTCGAGTACCTCGCCGTGCTCGAGGCGCAACGCCGGGCCCTCGCGACGAGCAGCCAGCTTCTGGCCGTGCGGCGCGAGGCGCTCGAGAACCGGATCGACCTTCATCTCGCCCTGGGAGGCGATTTCGCGCGGGAGACCGACACGAACCGATCCACCGGACCGACACCGGTGGCGGAGGTCAGCCGACGATGACGCGCCGAACCGCGATGATGGTTCTCGCCCCGCTCGCCGTCCTGCTCGCCGGTGCGGCCGCGGCGGGGGTCCTGGTCAGCTTGCGCGCCGCTCCTCCACGGAGGGCGCCGGAAGTCCTGCCCCCGCTTGTCCGGGTCGTCGTACTGCGCGGCGAACCCGTCCGGCTCGAGGTTCGAACGCAGGGAACGGTGATCCCGCGCACAGCATCGACGCTGACCGCCGAGGTCGCCGGCAGGGTGATCTCCGTGGCGCCCGTTTTCGCCGACGGCGGGTTCTTCGAGCGGGGCGACGTGCTGCTCGAGATCGATCCCGCCGACTACCGCGAGGC
>JAJRXN010000531.1 GCA_024276295.1 Acidobacteriota bacterium | reverse complement strand
TCGCAGCACGGCACCCGCCAGGACGAGGGCGACCGCGGAGACGCCATAGCCCCAGAGCAGCGCGTTGATCACCGGCCACGGCCCGAGCGGATAGTCGAACACTGCCGGATTGACCAGCAGCCGGATCGCCACGACGCCCGCGAGCGCCAGGCTCGCGGTGCGCAGACGCGAAATGCGCACCCGCTCCCAGATCAGCGCGAGGGCGAGCACCTCGAGCGCCCAGGCGGCCGAGACGAACGCGCGCTCGAACTCGAAGCCGATCGCCAGCGCGACCAGCCCCGCGATGCCGGCCGCATAGGTCCCGAGCGCCGCGAGTCCGTCGTCGTCCTCGTCGGGGCCGAGAAACGGCCGCAGCGCGGGCAGCGTCAGCAGGGCGCCGCCGACGGCAAGGAAGCTCCAGCGCAGGCCGAGCGGAGGCGTCACTCCAAACCACCAGCCGACGGAGAGGAACAGCGGCAGGCTGGCGGCCGAGATCGCCGCCCAGGTTCCCCGCCGTCGCGAGCCGATCGTCGCCGCGAAGCCGGCACCGAACAGCGCGAGGCCGAGGTCGAGCACCACTCGGCCGGCAAGCGGCCCGGACACGTCGCCCTGCCAGAGCCAGACCACGCAGAGCAGCAGCGCGCCCGCGGGGCCGATCGCGCCGAGCAGCCACTGGTGGCCGTCATTCTCGTTGATCCGCCCCAACGCCACCAGCGCCACGGCGAGCAGACCGGCCCAAGCCCACGAAGTCGCGCCGAACTCGGACCGCATGGTGACGATCGCCGCCCCGAGGAGCAGCGAAGCCGCCGCGATCCCTGCCGTGGCGGGAGCCAGCCACCGCGGCCGCCCGTCGCGGCGCGCGATCATCCCCAGCGGAACGAGCACCAGCAGCAGGAACGCCCCGAACACCGGATCGGTCGGGTCCTCGACGAGCAGCGCCCAGACCGGAATCCACAGGGTCAGCGCCAGCGCCGCCAGGGCGCCGGGGACTACCCAGCCGCGGCGCCGCACGAGCACGGCGACGGCCGCGGTGAGCCCGAGCAGGTAGATCGCCAGCACAGGAGCGTTGGGCGGACCGGCCCCGAGCAGGGCCGGCGTGAGAAACCCGCCGACGAGGGCGACGCCGGCGACGATCTGTCCGTGGACCACCGAGAGCAGCAGGGCGAACAGCGTGGCCAGGCCGATCAGCATCAGTCCGAGCGACGCGGGCAGCAGGTGGTACAGGCTCGCCGCCGCGAGCAGCGCCGCGTCGAGCACGGCGATCCCCGCGGCCGACAGCGCGGCGGCGATGCGCGGCTGCCGTCGCCGGAGGAACTCGCCCGCTCCGAGAAGCACCGCCGCGAGCAGCAGCCCCGCGATCGTCCGGCCGGTGGGGCCGAGCACCTGGCGCTGGACGGCCCACGCCGTCAGGTAGATTCCGCCGAGGCCGAGCGCGGCGGCCGCGACCCACACGGCGAGCCGCCCGCCGACGAGCTGTTCGAACGTCGTCGCGGATGCGGCGGCCCGTCCCGCAGGCGGGGCGGCCGGCACGGGGGGTACCGCCGGAACGGGTCGTTCCGGGACTGCCGGCGGCCCTGCCGGCTCCGGTGCCGTGGAAACCGGTTCCCGCTCTTCGGAAGCCGGGCGTTCGGCCGGGCGAGCCGGCCTGTCCACAGCCCGCCGCCGGAACGCCTCCGCCGCCACCCGATACTCGAGCTGGTCGACCCGCCGCCGGAGTTCCGACAGGCGCGCGAGCGCGACCAGCGCCAGCGCGAAGCCGGCGATCGGCAACGCGACGATCAGCAGCATGCCGATCAGGGGCAGGACGTACTCGAGGACCATCGACTCCCCCCTCGTGGCATATGCATTATCCTCCGGGACCTCCTTCGGCCGTCAAGCGACCTTCCCAGCAGGGGATCTGCGGCCGATAATCACGCGCCATGCGCATCGCCCACATCACGCCGGAACTCGCCCCGCTGGCCAAGGCGGGCGGCCTCGGCGACGTCGCCGCGGCCCTGCCCGCGGCCCAGGCCCGTGCGGGCCACGACGTCACGGTCGTCGTGCCGGGATACCCCGCGATCGTCGAGACGGTGCCTTCCGGTGCCGAGGCGTTCCCGGTCTCGACGCGGCTCGGCGGACAGGATGTCGAGGGTCTTGCGCTGGTCGCGCGTCACCGGCAGTACCGGCTGCTGATCCTGGTCCACGACCGCTTCTTTGCGCGCCCTGGGATCTACGGCGAGAACCACGTCTCCTACGACGACAACGGGGAGCGGTTCGGCTGGTTCTGCGGAGCGGCGCTCGACGCGCTGCGACACCTGTCCTGCGGCCTGCCCGAGGCGATCGTGACCCACGACTGGCCCGCGGGACTCGTCGCCCTGCTGCTGCGCGCACGCGGCCACCTTCTCGACCCGCTGGCCGACGCCGGCACGGTGCAGGTGATCCACAACCTGGCGCACCAGGGGCTCTTCCCGATCGAACTGGCGCACCGGCTCGGTATCCCGGAGCCGTACCTCGACTAACACGGCGCCGAGTCGCTCGGCCACGTGAACATGCTCAAGGCGGGGATCGTCTTCTCGAGCTTCGTCGTGACCGTCTCGCCGACCTACGCGCGGGAGATCGTCTGGCCCCATCGGGGCGAGGGACTCCATCGCGAGCTGCACGCCCGCGGCGGCGACCTCGTCGGCATTCTCAACGGACTCGACACCGAGACCTGGGATCCCGCCAGCGATCCGCTGCTGCCGGCGCGCTACGACGCGGGCGATCTGACCGGCAAGGGCGTCTGCAAGCGCGAACTCCAGCGCTCGCTCGGCCTGTCCGTCGACGCCGCGCGGCCGGTGCTGGCAATGGTCAGCCGGATCGACCGCCAGAAGGGGATCCCGCTCGTCGCTGACGTCGCTCCCTGGCTGGTCGAGCAGGGCGCCCAGTTCGTGCTGCTCGGCTCCGGGGATCCCGAGCTGCTCGCACCGCTCGAGAAGATCGCCCGCACGTGGCGGCAGTCGGTCGCCGTGATCCCGGCCTTCGACGAGGCGCTCGCGCACCGGATCTACGCCGGGGCGGACTTCTTCGTGATGCCGAGCCTGTTCGAGCCGTGCGGTCTCGGCCAGATGGTGGCGATGCGCTACGGGACGCCGCCGATCGTGCGCCGCACGGGAGGGCTGGCCGACACGGTCACCGACCTCGAGACCGGCGACGGCTCCGGAACCGGGTTCGTGTTCGACCACCCCGACTCCGCCGCCCTTCGCTGGGCGTGCGGCCGGGCGCTCGCGGTCTTCCGGGGTCCGGCCGGAGCGATCGAGGACCTGCGACGGCGGGGGATGGCGCAGGACTTCTCGTGGACCGGACCGGCGGCCCGCTACGGCCGGCTCGTCGAACGGGCATCCCGCCGCGAACGGCACCGCGTGTTGCGTTGAAGCGACCCGAAAACCCGAACTTGACACCGGGTTTCGAAGCGCCATAATGGTAAGTGCTAGTTGAGATC
Organism: Acidobacteriota bacterium; assembly: GCA_024276295.1. Lineage (GTDB taxonomy): Bacteria > Acidobacteriota > Polarisedimenticolia > J045 > J045 > J065. The sequence goes on along the minus strand of JAJRXN010000531.1, from coordinate 4,321 downwards.
AGTTCGCATGTAGGCCACGGACGGTCGCCCGGAAGGCAAGGTGCGCAGGCCATGACGACACTCGACCGACTCTCTCCGACCCAGTGCGCCCGCGTGCTCGGCGTGCGTGGGGCCGACGGCCTGACCCAACGCCTGCTCGAGATGGGACTGATCGAGGGAACGAACGTCGAGGTCGTGCGACTCGCACCGCTCGGCGATCCGATGGAACTTCGGCTCCATGGCTACCACCTCTCCGTGCGCAAGAGTGAAGCGGCACGCGTCGAGGTGGAGCCGTGCTCGTAGCCAGGGACAGTCCCTCCGTCGCCCTCGTCGGGAACCCCAACACCGGGAAGACGAGCGTCTTCAACGCGCTGACCGGCCTCTCGCAGCAGGTGGCGAACTACCCGGGCGTGACGGTCAAACAGGTCAGCGGGACGCTCTGGACCCGCCGCGGTCCGGTGCGCGTGACCGACCTTCCGGGAACCTACAGCCTGGCCGCACGCTCGCCGGACGAACTGCTGGCGGTCGACATGCTGCTCGACCACCTGCCGGGCGAACAGCCGCTCGATGCCGTCGTGCTGATCGTCGACGCGAGCAACCTGGTCCGGAATCTCTACCTCGCCTCGCAGGTACTCGAACTCGGGCTGCCGGCGGTCGTGGCGCTGACGATGCCGTACGTCGCCCGGCTCATCGACCGGCCGGTCGACGTCGAGGCCTTCGCGAAGCTGCTCGGCGTCCCGGTGATCCCCGTCCGCGCCGACCGGCGCTAAGGCATCGACGCCCTGATCGCGGCGATCGAGGACGTGCTCGCGCGCCGGCCGAGACCGCACGCACCGCTGCCCGAGCTTCCCCCCGAGCTGCGCGATGCCGTCGCACGGCTGCGCGAGGAGTTCGACGACGACGTGCGTCGCGCCTTCGGCCGCGGGCTCTCCGCCCCGGAGGCGCTGAGAGCGATCGTCGACGTCGATGGCGAGATCCCGCGGCGTCTCGTCGCGAAGATCGGACCCCGGCTGGCCGAGCGGCTGGAGGCTCTGCGGCGCGAGATCGCCGGCGAGCGCTCGCCGGCGGCGCTCGAGGCGTCGGCGCGCTACGCCTGGGCGCAGCAGGTGGCCGACCGGATCCTCGCACCGGCCAAGGGTTCCCGTACGCTGCGCCGGAGCGAGCGGATCGACGCCGTGCTGACGCACAACGTCTGGGGCACGCTGATCCTGCTCCTCGTCCTCGGCGGCGTGTTCCAGGCGATCTATGCCGGCGCGCGGCCGCTGATGGATCTGATCTCCCACGGCACGGCGCTCGCCTCCGCCGCGGTCGAGGCGACGTTCCCTCCGGGACCGCTCGAGAGCCTGCTCGCCGACGGCGTGATCGGCGGTGTCGGTGCGGTGATCGTCTTCCTGCCGCAGATCCTGCTGCTGTTCGTGTTCGTCGCGATCCTCGAGGACTGCGGCTACATGGCGCGCGGCGCGTTCCTGATGGACCGGCTGCTGACGCGCGCCGGCCTGTCGGGACAGTCGGTGATCCCGCTGCTCTCGAGCTTCGCCTGCGCCGTGCCGGGCATCATGTCGGCGCGCGGGATCGCCGACCGCCGCGACCGGCTGGCGACGATCCTCGTGGCGCCGCTGATGAGCTGCTCGGCGCGGCTGCCGGTCTACGTGCTGCTGATCGGTGCGTTCGTTCCCGACAGGAGCTGGCTCGGCGGGCTGGTCGGCCTGCGCGGGCTCGTGCTGCTCGCGGCCCACCTGATCGGCGTCGTCGTCGCGGTGCCGGTCGTCTGGCTGCTGCGGCAGTCGATCCTGCGCGGCCGCGTGCCGGCGTTCGTGCTCGAACTGCCGGGCTACCGTCTGCCGAATCCGCGCGTCGTGGCGATGCGCGCCTGGCTGCAGGGACGCGAGTTCCTCGTGCGTGCCGGCACCCTGATCCTCGCCGCCTCGGTACTGGTCTGGGCGCTGACGTACTTCCCGCGGCCGGACGCGATCACGGAGCGCTACGCAGACCTGCGCGAGCGGGCCGTGACGGTCGAGCAGCTCAGGGCGGTCGACGCCGCGGAGCGGGCGGCGCTCCTGCTGCAGAGCTTCATGGGACGCTTCGGACGGATGATCGAGCCGGTGGTGACGCCGCTCGGATGGGACTGGCGGATCGGCATGGCCGTCGCGGCGTCGTTTCCGGCCCGCGAGGTGATCATCGCCACGCTGGGAACGATCCTCGGCGTCGAGGACACCAGCGAGGACTCCCCCGACATGATCCGCCGGATCGAGGACGCCCGGCGGCCGGACGGATCGCCGCTGTTCACCCTGCCGGTGGCGCTGTCGCTGATGGTGTTCATGGCGCTCTGCTGCCAGTGCGTCTCGACGCTGGCGGTGATGCGACGGGAGACCGGGACGTGGCGCTGGCCGGCGTTCGCGTTCACGTACATGACGGCGCTGGCCTGGCTCGGCGCCCTGGTCACCTTCCAGGTGACGCGAGGACTCTCCGGATGAGCGCCGCGTTCCAGATCATCCTCGTCGCGGCCGTGGTGCTCGTCGCCTCGGTCTATCTCGGCCGCCGCATGCTCGCCTCGCTGCGGGGCACGGATGCCGGCTGCGGTTCGTGCGGTTCGGCGGCGGCCGAATCCGAACGCGGCGAACGCGGACCGCGGCGCCTTCCGGCGGCCCGGTCGCGACCCGCGGACGGGCGGCGCGACGCGCCGGACTGACCGTGGCCGGCCCGACCGACCGTCAGGCGGGGCGCGACGAGCGGATCCGCGCCAGTCTCGACTGGCTTGCGCGCTACGAGCCGATCGTCGACGACCCGGCGGCCTGGCGTGCCGTTCTCGACGAGCCTGCGCCGGTCGACCTGCTGGTTCCCGGATGGCAGCGCGACACCGACGACGTCCGGCGCACGCTGGCCGAGCGCGGCATCGGCGCGCGGCCGCTCGCCTGCTCACCGTTCCATCTGCGCGTCCACGAGGCCCCGACGGGTGCCGGCACGCTCCCGGAGGTAGTGTTCGGCTTCGCTTACCCGCAGGGAGTCTCGAGCGCCCTCGCCCCGCTGGCGCTGGCCCCCCGGCCCGGCGAACGGGTGCTCGACCTCTGTGCGGCTCCCGGCGGAAAGACGATCCTGCTCGACGCACTGGCCGGCGGTCGCGCGGAGATCGTGGCCAACGATCGGTCCCGCGGCCGGACCGGGATCCTCGTGCAGAGCCTCGCCCGGCAGGCGGTCGGCTCCGCGATCGTGGTCTGTCATGACGGCGGCTCGTTCCCCAGTCCCGCGCCCGGCAGGGGGTGGAACGCGATCCTGCTCGACGCACCGTGCACCGGCGAAGGGACGTTCCGCGTTTCCTCGCCGCGCTACGAACCGCGCGGCGAGGCGGGGCTCGCGGAGGCCCACGGGCTCCAGGCCCGCCTGCTCGCGCGCGCCTGCGACCTGCTGGAGCCGGGCGGGCGGCTGGTCTACGCCACCTGCTCGCTCGCCCCGGAGGAGAACGAAGCGGTGCTGGCCGAGGTGCTCGCGCGGCGGGACGACGTCGGGATCGCCGAGCTGCCGGCCGCCTGTCCAGGCCTGCCCGGGCTGACCTCCTGGCGCGGGGCCGTCTATCCGGAGCCAGTCAGGCGCGCGCGGCGGGTGTTTCCGCACCACACGGGCTCCTGGGGGTTCTTCCTCGCCCTGCTGCGGAAGAGCGCAGACTCGGAGCGCGTCGCGCGGGCCCGGCGGGACGCGACGCAGGAGTTGCTGCGGGACGACCGGCGCGTCCGCGAGGAGGTCGCGGCGTACCTGGCGCGCCGTTTCGGCGTCCGGCGCGAGGCGCTCGACCGCTGGATCCTCCACGCGCGGGGACGGGCCGCCTGGCTGACGCTGGCGCACGACCGGGACGCCGGACGCGACGTCTCGCGGCTCCAGGTCGTCGCCCCGGGCCTGCGGGCGGTCCACCTCGCCGCCCGCGGCCCGCGGATCAGCTCCGCCGGGCTGCGGGCGCTCGGCCCGGCGATCGGCGGACACCGGGTCGATCTCGACTGGCAGGGCGGCCTGGAACTGCTCGAACGGGGCCGGATCGACCTTCCCGGGGACCGCTGGCGGGGACAGGTCGCTGTGGCGGTCGACGGCGCGGTGATCGGCGGCGGCGTGGTCGACGGCCAGGTGCTGGCCCTCGAGCTGCCGCGCTCGTGGCGCTGAGGCCGGCGGCCCGGCGGCGCCCGTCGCAAGCCGTTCGGTTTGCTGGGTTTCCCCGCGAATTCGAATCGGGAAGCGGGCCTGCCGGCCGAAGCAGGATCGGCAGATTGCCTTACCAACGGGATAGTCATACAGTTCTTTACAGCGTGACCTCGCGCGGCTAGAATACGAAACTAAACAGCTTGTCACTCCACTCTTT
>JAJRXN010000070.1 GCA_024276295.1 Acidobacteriota bacterium | reverse complement strand
TTGGCGACCTCGACGTAGAAGTTCATCCCGATCGCGAAGAAGAACGACAGCCGCGGAGCGAACCGGTCGAGTTCGAGTCCGGCCGACAGTCCGCAACGCAGGTATTCGAGCCCGTCGGCCAGCGTGTAGCCCAGCTCGAGATCGGGCGTCGCGCCGGCCTCCTGCATGTGATAGCCGGAGATCGAGATGCTGTTGAAGCGCGGCATCTGAGCCGCCGTGAAGGAGAAGATGTCGGCGATGATCCGCATCGACGGACCGGGCGGATAGATGTACGTGTTGCGGACCATGAACTCCTTGAGGATGTCGTTCTGGATCGTCCCCGACAGCTTCCCGCGCGCGACGCCCTGTTCCTCGGCGGCGACGATGAAGAACGCCATGATCGGGATCACGGCGCCGTTCATCGTCATCGAGACGCTCATGCGGTCGAGCGGGATGCCGTCGAACAGGACCTTCATGTCCTCGACCGAGTCGATCGCGACCCCGGCCATGCCGACGTCGCCGGTGACGCGCGGGTTGTCCGAGTCGTAGCCCCGGTGCGTCGGCAGGTCGAAGGCCACCGACAACCCCTTCTGCCCGGCGGCGAGGTTGCGCCGGTAGAACGCGTTGCTCTCCTCGGCGGTCGAGAACCCGGCGTACTGCCGGATCGTCCACGGCCGCGTGACGTACATCGAGCGGTAGGGCCCGCGCACGAACGGCGGCTCGCCCGGCAGGTTCGCGAGGTGCGGCAGCCCGGCGACGTGCTCCGCCGTGAACAGCGGGTCGAGTTCGAACCCCTCGGGCGTGGTCCAGCGCTGCCGTCCGGGCGCCTGGCCCGTCTCGGCCGCAAACGACTCGCGCCAGAGCCGTTCGTCGTCGCCCCGGCTCCGCGGCCGGAGATCGAGCGGCACGTCGGCCAGCGATGGCAGGGTGTTCTTCATCACGCGACTCCCAGCGCCTCGAAGATCCGTTCGACGGTGGCGACGGCGTCGACGTCGCGTGGCAGCAGCCCGTCGGCCCCCTCGACCGGTGTCGTCCCGGCACCCGCGGCGACCTGCAGCACGAGCCGGGCACCGCGGGCTCGCAGCGCCTCCACGGCCGCGGCGGCGTGCCCGTCGTCCCCGCACAGGATCGCCGCCCCCGTCCCGGCCCGCGAGAACGCCTCGGCGAGCGCGTGCCTGTCACCGCCGCCGTCTGCTTCGACCGGATCGAGTCCCCCGGCCACGGCGAGGTGTCTCGCCCACAGCGCCTGCGCGCGATGGCCGGCGGCCGGGCCGAGCAGCGCGAGGAAGATCCGCGGGCGCGCTCCGGTCCGCCGCGCATGGGCCTCGGCCCGGTCGCGCAGCGCCTCGAACGGCGCCGCCCAGGGATGCCGGTCCAGTGGCCCGTCCTTCGGCCCGGCGACGCCGGCAGGCCACGGCGCGCGGTCGAGCGGGGGCTCACCGGCGATCGGCGTCGTGCTCACGCCGGTGATCGGCGCCGTGCGCGTGCGAATTCGCCGATCGCGCTCCGCCCGCACCCCGGAGACGAGCCGCGCCACGAGTCCTTCCGCAAGCGCCCGGGACATGCCGCCGACCCGCTCGATCTGCTGGAGGGTCTTCCAGGCCGACGAGGCGATCTCCAGCGTCAGGTTCTCGACGAAGTGCGATCCGCCGGCCGGGTCGATCACGCGGTCGAGATGCCCCTCGAGGGTCAGGATCGCCGGCGTGTGGGCTGCCAGCCGGCGGCCCAGAACGTCCGGGACACCGCAGCGGAGATCGAACGGGAGCGTGCTGACGCTTTCCGCACCGCCGACGATCGCCGCGAACGTCTCGACCGTCCCGCGCAGCAGGTTGACCCACGGATCGTGTCGCGTCCGCAGCGCGGGTAGTCCTGCGGCGTGGATGCGCGCCGCCCGCTGCCGACCGTCGAGTCCCGCCTGCTCGGCGATCCGCGCCCAGCACAGTCGGGCCGCGCGGAGCCTGGCGATCTCGACGAACGGTTCCCGGCCCAGGCCGAAACGGAACTCGATGCCGCGCGCGGCGGCCGCCGGATCGCGGCCCGCCTCGAGCAGCGTCCGGAGGAACGACGCGCCGGTCGCCAAGGCCAGCCCGAGTTCGAGCGCCGGACCGGCTCCCGCCTCGGCCCAGACGCGCGCGTCGACGGCCAGCGGCACCGCGGCCGGAACGTGCGCACCCGACCAGTCGACGAACTCGACCAGTCCGTCGAGCCCGGCTCCCGGATCGCCGGGCCCGGCCGCCGCGCGCACGCGCGCGGCGAGCGGATCGAACCCGAAACGCGGCGCAAAGCGCTCGACCGGAACGCCGCGCGCCGTGACCAGCGCCACCAGCGCCCGGGCGACGGCGGGCGTCTCCGTCCCGGCATCGAGCGCGAGGCGCACCGTGGCCGGATCGACGTCCGCCAGCACGGTCCGGAGCACGTCCGCGGAGCCCTCCGGCAGCCCACGACCGTCGGGATCCGCGCCCGCGAAGACCAGCCCGAGTGCCGACGCGCCGTGGCGCAGCAGCAGCGACGCCGTCCCGCGCGCCCGTTCCGGGTCCGGGTCGTCGACGTCCATGCGGATCTCGATCCGCCCGGCGCGGGAGCCCGCGGCGCGGGCGTGCCGGTGGAACGGCGGCACCCCCGGAAACTCTCCCGGCAGCGGCTGCCGGCCCGGAACGTCCGGCGTGTAGAGCGGCAGGATCCCGACGCCGTCCTCGGTGCTGCCACGCAGGTCGTCCCAGGAGCGCCCACCGAGGTCGCGCTCGGCGGCCTGCCGCCAAACCTCGAACGGGATGGACGCGAACGGCCAGTCGGGCCTGTCATCAGCCATCGGGTTCGCTCCTCGATCCTCCGGGGGGAAGACTGCAGATTCTAGCCGGCATCCCCGCCGGGGAAACCCGCCGCCCCCATGGTGCGTAACTCCGTGGCGAGGAGACCGCCCGATGACGAAGTTCCTGCTGTGGCTGATCCTGCTTCTGCTGTGCTGGCCGCTCGCGCTGCTCGCACTGGTGCTCTACCCGCTGGTCTGGCTGATCCTGCTGCCGTTCCGCCTGGTCGGCATCGCGGTCGAAGGCGTCCTGGAGCTGATCCGGGCAGTCGTGCTGCTTCCGGCCCGCGTGCTCGGCGGCGGGCGGCGCTACGGAGCGTGGGCTCCGCGCCAGGCCTTCTCGCCGGCCTCGATGGCGACCGGAAGGTGGTTTTCGGGAGGCGGGTAAGGACAGGTGGCCAGGGACGTGAACGCGCAGGGCGGGTTGTAGGCCCGGTTGAAGTCGAGCACCGTCGCGCCGTCCCGTGGCGGGTCGACCTGCAGGTACCGGCCGGCGCCGTATGTCGTCTCCCCGCTCGTCCGGTCACGAAAGACGACGAAGAACCCGTCCTCGCCCGCATGCTCCGAAAACGCGACGAGCGAGAGGCTCCGGCCGCCCAGTTCGAACACCAGGCGTCCCGGCGCCACCATCCTGGAGTCGTATCCGGTCGCGGTCGGTATCGTCACCTCGCGCGGTTCGTCGAACGGCTCGTACCGCGCGGCGACCCGCCAGCGCACGTCGACCGGGTACCAGTCGAGCCCGTGGAATCGCCGCCGCGCCGGAGCCTCGGGATCCTTGATCCGCAGCGCCAGCCGGCCGTCACGGTCGATGGCGAAGATCGACACCCGGCCGACACGCACCACGTCCGGCTGTTCGTCGGCGTCGGTGTGCAGCACGACCTGCTCGACCGAGCGGCCGTCGACCGTCGCCTGCACGCCCGGCGCGGCCTCGAACAGGACGCGGTGATCGACCACCCGGAACGTCCCGACCCGCACTGGCGCGCTGCCCGCGGCGAGCCGCACGTCGACGTCGTCCCCGGTGCCGACCGTCAGGGGATCGTCCCCGAACCACGCGAGCGCCACCAGCGTCAGCCAACCGTCTTCGGCACGCAGCGACCGTTCACGCTCGAGGCGCCACTGCTCGACCTGCCGCCGCCAGTCCGCCGGAACCTCGGGGGCGACGGTCGGCCCCGGACAGCCCGCCATCAGCGCCTGCAGCAGCAGCGGCGCCCGCCGCCACAGGACGTCGCGCAGCCGACTCACCGGTCCGGCTCCCCCGTCCGCTTCCGGCCCGCCCCTTGCGTGTCCTCGCGCAGCACGGCCAGTCGATCGCGGTATCGACTGCGCATCGCGACGTAGTCCTCGTGCTCGAGGCCGATCGTGTCCGCGATCAGCCGGATCTCGTTGGCTTCCGCGGTCGAGATCGCACCGTCCGCCGCGGCGACGGCGAACAGCGCGTCGAGGATCGACCGCTTCTCGGCGCGGGGGACGAGTTCACCGAGTTCCCGGGCGACCAGGAAGTCGTCCGTACCGCCGAACAGGCGCGCCCGCGTCTTGGCGATCTCCACCGCGAGCGTCGCCTGGGCCTCGGACAGGCCGGACCGCTCGGCGACGATGCGCACCATCGCCTCGGATTCCTCCTCGGTCACCCGGCGGTCGACCCAGGCGATCCGTCCGAGCAGATACGCCAGCGCCGCCACGCGGCGTGCGGCCTCCGGTGCCAGCGCCTCGAGTTCCGCGGCGATGCGCCGGATCGTGTCGCCGTCCTCCACGTCGTCGTTTCCCGCATCCCGGGACAACCCGAGCAGCTCGAGGAGCTTCATCGTCGGTTCTCCGCCGCGCATCACGGCACGGCCCGACCTTACAAAACGCGGACGGGTCCCGCCAGAGGGCTGAACGGCCCGCTGGATGCCGGACCGCGCAAGTAGAATCCCTCCTCGCGGGCCTCGCCCGCGGAAGGTCTGCCATGAGCGAATCCTCCCGACAGGTCGAAGCCGGCGCCACGGCGGCGGTGCGCACCGAAGGACTGGGCCGTCGTTTCGGAGAGCTGCTGGCCGTCGACCGGCTCGACCTGGTCGTCCCGGCAGGACAGCTCTTCGGTTTTCTCGGCCCCAACGGAGCCGGCAAGTCGACGACGATCGCCATGCTCACCGGCCTCCTGCGCCCCACCGCCGGGCGCGCGCTGGTCCTCGGACACGACATCGAGCGGGATCCGGTCGCGGCCAAGCGACGGATCGGGGTCGTCCCCGAGCAGCTCGCGCTGTTCGATCGCCTCAACGGTCGCGAGTACCTGACGTTCGTCGCGCGGATGTACGGCGTCCCGCGCGTGGAGATCGCTGGACGGGTGCGCGAACTCCTCGCCCTGATGGAGCTGACCGCCGCTCCGCGCAAGCTGATCGTCGACTACAGCCATGGCATGAAGAAGAAGATCGCCCTCGCGGCGGCGCTGATCCATCGGCCCGAGCTGCTGTTTCTCGACGAGCCGTTC
>JAJRXN010000530.1 GCA_024276295.1 Acidobacteriota bacterium | reverse complement strand
CCGATCCTGGAGCGGGCAACCGCGTTGCGTGCTCCCGTCCGGAACCGGGGTGACGACAGAACGACAATCTGGAACGCTCGCGCTTCGCGGCAGGGCCGCGTGGGGCGAGGCTCGAGCAGTCCGGTCGAGCCCTTTGCGGCATGCCTCCGCCGAAGCGGAAGGAGGGACGCATGGAGCAGACGATCGACCAGGCGCTCGAGGATGTCCGTGCACTGCACGAGAAGGTGGTCGGCGTTCCCGCCTCGCTTCCCGAGCCGGCGCAGTGTTTGCCGTTCCCGCCCGGCGTGGACCCGGTGCGGTTCGCCATCGACGAGGTCGACCAGCTCCGGCGACTCGTCGAGATGACCGGCGCCGCGCAGCCGCGCGTGGCCTGGATCCCGCGCGCCGATCTGTTCGCCGCACCGGACGGCGTGCTCGTCACGATGGAGATCCCCGGCGTTAGCCGCGAGGATCTCGAGGTGTTCGTGGCGGGCAACGAACTCGTCGTGCGCGGGACGCGCCGCCCGCCGGTCGACGACCGCCACCGCCCGCTGGCCGTCGAGCTGTCGTGGGGTCCGTTCGAACGGAGGCTGCTGCTCCCCGAGGCCGGCCGCGGTGACGCGATCGACGCCCGTTGCCGCGACGGAATCCTGGAGATCCGGATCCGGAGCGAGGCCGCCGGCGGAACCCGGGAACAGCGGATCGAGATCCACTGAACGCGGTGGAGGAGGCGAACAGAGATGACCACGAAGACGGCGACCGCGCCGAACGAGACGACGAAGAAGAAGGAAGCGGCGGCGACCCCGCGGGGCGACGAGCAGGCGTTGCTGACGGCCAGCCAGGTGCACACGATCGCGCAGTCGGTCTACCGGTACCTGGCAGCTCGCAGCGGCTGGACCGCGTGGCCGGTGGCGGCCGTTCCGGAGGTGGGCACCGCGGCCGGTGTGCCGCTGACCGGCACCGCGGCCGGCGTCTGGCCCTGGGCGGTTCCGGCCGGCGGGTGGCAGGCAGCACCCCCGGTGGGGCCGGCGCCCTTCGCCTGTTGGGGCCTCTGAGCCGGCGGTCGTCCCCCCGCCGCCGGCTCCACTTCCATGAATCGGGGGCCAAGGAGGACAGACGGTGTTCTACAACCCCTACAACGACCCGAACCTCTACGGTCTCACGGTTCCCACCAGCGACATCACCAAGACGTACGGGCTGATGGGGAACATCCCGGCCTGGGGCATCCAGCCCCACGTGGGTCATCCCTCCCTGTGGGGCGGCGTGCCGCGGTTCGTGCCGCCGGTCTGGTCGTCGCTCCCGGTCAACCCGGTGATCGACCCGACCCTCTACGCGCGGACCGTCAACCCGGTGATGGACCCCTCCCTGCTCACCCGCGGCTTCGCGCCCGCGACGACGATCCCGTTCGGGGCGCACTTCGGGTACGCGGGGACGCCCATCTCCCCGTTCCAGCGTCCGCTGGGTCTCTGCTGAGCGGACCGTGACTGGCCGGCAGGGCGTCGAGCCCCGCGGCGCCCTGCCGGTAGCTTCTCTGCCCTTGCACCTGCGAGCCGGCCCCGCGCGGGTCGAGCGGAAGTCGCGATGTACTCCGACGTGCTCAAACGGCAGCTCGAGCAGGAGGTCGTCGGCCAGCCCCGCGCGGTCGATCGTCTGGTCCGCGCGGTGACGCTGGCGCGCAGCGGCATTCCCCGCCAGGGCCCGCTGGGGATCTTCCTGTTCATGGGGCCGAGCGGAACCGGAAAGACCCACCTGGCGCGCGTGCTGACCCGCACGCTTCACGGCGAGGAGTCGCGGCTCGTCGTGGCCGACATGGCTTCCGGCATCGAGGCGAATCCGTGGAGCGCGATCATCGGCCAGATCGCGCCGCTGTTCGTGCTGGCCGGACCGCTGCCCGGTGCGCCGGTCACCGCGCCGCCGCTGTCGGTGGTGCTGCTCGAGCAGCTCGAAAAGGCCCGTCCCGAGGTCGTCCGCCGGCTGGCGATGGTGCTCGAGACCGGGCAGTTCCTGCTGCCCGACCGGCGGCGCGCCAGCCTCCAGAACACGTTCATCGTGATGACGAGCAATCTGTGCGAGCGGCAGATCCTCGACGAGGGGCACGGCATCGGATTCCGCGCCGACATCGACGAGAACGAGCGCCGTCGTGTGTTCGAGACATGCTTCGATGCGGCCTCGAAACAGTGGGGGGCCGACTTCCTCGGTCGGCTCGACGACTTCATCATCTTCCACCGGCTCGACGAGCAGAGCCTCGAGGTGATCCTCGAACGCCACATCGAGCGACTGGCGATGTTTCTCTCCATGCGGGGGATCTCGATCGAGGTGCTGCCGGCGGCGCGGGAGTTCCTGCTGCGGAAGGGGACCGCCGACGCCCGCTGCGGGGCGCGGCTGCTGGTGCGTGCGGTGACCTGGCAGCTCGAGTTCCCGGTCGCCGACCTGCTGGCCAGCGGCCAGCTCGTCCCCGGCCTGCGGCTGCTCGTCGACCATCGCCAGGACGAGAAGTTCCTTCACTTCGTCCTGCCCGAGGAGGGCACGGCGCTCGTTCCGCCCGCGGGTGGGCCGGCCTGTCGGCCGGTTCCGGTCCGGTGGGAGGAACCGGCGCGGGCGTAGTCACGGCCAGGGTCAGCTTCCCCTTGGCGGCCT
>JAJRXN010000529.1 GCA_024276295.1 Acidobacteriota bacterium | reverse complement strand
GGGTCGCGGCAGGCGCCGGTCGAGCCGCGGGATCCAGAACTGGTCGGCGATCACGTGGCAGACGTCCTGCTGCGATTCGATCCGGCCGGTGACGCCGAGGAACGCGTGCGTCTTGATCAGCCGCGCGAAGCGTTCCCAGATCCGCGCCCAGGCGACGACGTTCACGAAGCCGGTCTCGTCCTCCATCGTCAGGAAGGTCACCCCGCCGGCGGTGGCGGGGCGCTGGCGGCAGATCACGGCGCCGGCGTAGCGCACGCGCGCGCCGGCCGGCAGCATGCGCACCGCCGCGGCGTCCGGCAGGCCGGCGGCGGTCAGCGCCTCGCGCAGCGTCTCGACCGGATGCGCGCGCGTGCTGTGGCCCGTCGTCTCGTAGTCCCAGCGGACCGTCTCGATCAGGTCGAGCGCCGCGAAGCTCGCCTGTCCGCCGCGCTCCGCAAGCGGCAACGGCCGCGCGGCACGCGCGACGAGCGCCGGTGCGGCCCACAGGGCATCGCGCCGCGACGTGCCCAGTTCCTCGAACGCCCCGGCCTCGGCGAGCCGTTCGATCATCGGCCGCGGCAGTCCGGTGCGCCGGACGAAGTCCTCCTGGCTCGCGAACGGCCGCTCGCGCCGCGCGGCCTCGATCCGCGGCCAGAGCGCGCGCCGGAATCCCTTGACGTAGCGGAAGCCGATCCGGATCGCGTGCCGGTGATCGGGAGTCAGCTCGCGAGGCGGAACGCCCGCCGGCGGCTCGGCGAGGCGCTCTAGCGTGCAGTCCCACGCGCTGGAGTTGACGTCGACCGGACGGACGACGACGCCGTGCCGCCGCGCGTCCTCGATGATCGTCGCCGGCGAATAGAACCCCATCGGCTGCGCGTTGAGCAGCTCGCAGGCGAACACCGCCGGATGGTGCCGCTTGAGCCACGCGGTGGCCCAGGCGATCAGCGCGAAGCTCGCCGCGTGGCTCTCCGGAAAGCCGTACTCGCCGAAGCCGCGGATCTGCTCGAACACCCGCTCGGCGAACTCCCGCTCGATCCCCTTGGCGACCATCCGGCCGATCAGCCGCTCGCGGTGCTTCTCGATCCGCCCGGTGCGGCGCCACGCCGCCATGTCGCGCCGGAGCTGGTCCGCCTCGCCCGGCGTGTAGTCGGCGGCGAGGACGGCGAGCTTCATCACCTGCTCCTGGAACAGCGGTACGCCGCAGGTCCGCTCGAGCACCGGGCGCAGGCTCTCGTGGGGAAACTCCACCGGCTCCTCGCCGCGGCGGCGGCGCAGGTACGGGTGGACCATCCCGCCGGAGATCGGCCCGGGACGCACGATGCTGATCTCGATCACCAGGTCGTAGAACCGCTCCGGGCGCAGCCGCGGGAGCATCGCCATCTGGGCGCGCGATTCGATCTGGAACACGCCGACGGTGTCGGCGCGGCGGATCATCTCGAACGTCGGCTCGTCGTGGGAGGGGATCGTCGCCATCGTCCACCGTCGGCCATGGATGCGCTCGATCGTGCGCAGGCAGGCGTCGATGTGCGTCAGCGCGCCGAGACCGAGCAGGTCGACCTTGAACAGCCCGAGCGCCTCGATGTCGTCCTTGTCCCACTGCACGACGGTGCGGCCTTCCATCGTGGCGTTTTCGATCGGGACCAGCGTCGAGACCGGATCGTG
>JAJRXN010000528.1 GCA_024276295.1 Acidobacteriota bacterium | reverse complement strand
TGCTCTTCCTCTGCCCCCCGCTCCGGGCCTCGATCCGCCGGGCCACGGCGCGTCGCAGCTCCCGCGCAGCGTTGATCCCGAGCCGCTGCAGCAGCTCTCTGCGCGCCGCGAGTTCGACGAGCGTAGCCGTGTTCCGTCCCGATGCCACCGGGATCCGGAACAGCGGCCTCGTCCGCCCGAGGATCCGCCACTCACCCGCCGATTCACCCAGGCGATCGAACGTCGCGTCGCTCTCGAGGCGCACCAGCTCGACGATCTGCTCGATTCCGACCGACTCCCTGACCGCCGTCACGCCGAACATTTCGCGGGCATTGAGGATCCCGAGGCCTCGGACCTCGATGTGGTGCCGCGACAGCTCCGCCGACGCGCCGACGAGCTGATCCTCGAAGACGCGAATCTCGACCACGTCGTCGGCCACGAGGCGGTGTCCGCGGGCGAGCAGTTCGAGCGCGCACTCGCTCTTGCCGATGCCGGACTCGCCGAGCACGAGAACCCCGAGGCCGTAGATCTCGAGCAGGTTGCCATGCACCGTCATGCGGGGAGCCAGGTGCATGTTGAGGAAGTGCAGCAGCACCGAGATCACCTCGGGTGTCGGCAGCTCGCTGCAGACCAGCGCCGCGCGTGTGGTCCTCGCGATCTCGACCAGTGGACCGGGCGGCTCGAGCCCCCGCGCCACGACCAGCAGCGGAGGCGGCCGGTCGCACATCGCCGCGACGTACTCCCGCGCGCCGTCCTTCGCCCGTGACAGGTAGCGCACCTCGCTCTGGCCGAAGACCTGGACGCGTTCCGGCTGGTACGACTCGAACAGTCCCGTCAGGACGAGTCCCGGCTTCTGGATCTCGTGGTCGACGAGCGGGCGATCGAGATCCGCCGACCCGCTGTCGACGCAGCGCCCCAGCCGGCTGCCGAGCGCCTCCAGCAAATCGCGTACCGTGAGCTTGGCGTCCTTCGACTGCAACGGATTCACCCGGCACGACCCCGCGGCTCGTGCGTGACCGGACGGCGCATCCGCGCCGGAAAACCTGCCTGCCAGGCGCCACCGGGCCCCTTACGACATCGTATGGTAGGATTCCGCGGGATCGACTGTCAAACAGCGGACGCCGCCACGTTGAGGTGGCGGCCCGCACGGGGAACCGGGCGAGAGCACCGCCGCATGCGCATGCGACGATGAAAGCCGTGACATCCGGACAGGAGGAGTCCTGATGGCCAAGAAGGTCGTACACGTCGTTGGAACCGGAACCATCGGTGAGCCGCTGATCGGCCTGCTGGCCGATTTTCGCGACGCGCTCGGGATCGACGAGGTGACCTTTCACAAACGCACCCCCCTGCTGACCGACCGCTCCAAGGTCAGAAACCTGATCCGCCGCGGCGCGCGCTTCGTGACCGACTCCAAGTCCTTCGAGGGCTTCCGCGAGATCGGCCTCGATCCGGAACTCGAGACGCACGAGGCGCTCGACAACGCCGACGTGGTGATCGACTGCACGCCCTCCGGCGTCGGCACGTCCAACAAGCAGGAGTACTACCAGCGGTTCTCCCACAACACGCTCGGCTTCATCGCGCAGGGCAGCGAGTTCGGCTTCGGGAAGCCCTACGCGCGCGGAATCAACGATGCCGCGCTGGTGCGTGGAGAGGACCAGTACATCCACGTCGTCTCGTGCAACACGCACAATCTCTCGGTGCTCGTCGAGACGATCGCCCTCGCCGACGGCGGTCCCGAGAACTTCGTCTCCGGCCGTTTCGTGTGCATCCGGCGCGCCAACGACATCAGCCAGGACACGTCCTTCATCCCGGCGCCGGAGGTCGGCAGCCACAAGGACAGGCGGTTCGGCACCCACCACGCGCGTGATGCGTGGCACCTGTTCAACACGCTTGGCCTGGAACTCGACCTCTACAGTTCCGCCTTGAAACTCAACACCCAGTACATGCACACGATCTGGTTCAGCATCATCGTCCGCAACAAGACGACCGCGGACGATGTCGTCGACCGGATGCGCGCCAACGACCGCGTCGCCCTGACGCACAAGCGTTCTGCCGGGACGGTGTTCTCCTTCGGGCGGGACCACGGCCACTACGGACGGATTCTCAACCAGACCGTCGTGCCCCACGACACGCTCACGGTCCGCGAGCACGATGGCGGCTACGAAGTGGTCGGATTCTGCTTCACGCCGCAGGACGGAAACGCGCTGCTGTCCTCGGTGGCCGCGGCGTGCTGGTTCCTCGATCCCGAGACGTACGAGCAGCGCATCCAGGCGCTCGGGTCGCTGTTCTTCGACGAGGTCTGAGGTCCGTTCCGGAACTCATCCGGCGCGCCGGAAGACCAGCGTCGCGTTCGTCCCGCCGAAGCCGAACGAGTTGGACAACGCGCCCTGGAGGGAGGCTTCGACCGCCCGGTGGGGAACGAACCGTTCGTGCGAGAGGCCGATCTCTCCTCCGGCGATCTCGTCGTCGAGATGCTCGAGGTTGATCGTCGGCGGGATGACACCGCGCGCCACCGCCAGCACCGTGATCACCGCCTCCAGGCCTCCCGCCGCGCCCAGGAGGTGCCCCGTCATCGACTTCGTCGACGAGACGAACATCCGGTCGGCGTGCTCGCCGAACACGGTCCGGATCGCCCGCGCTTCGATCACGTCACCGACCGGCGTGGACGTTCCGTGGGCGTTGACGTAGCCGATCGTCGAGGGGTCGACTCCCGCATCGGCGAGCGCGGCCCGCATCACGCGCACCATTCCGTGGCCGTCCTCGGGCGGGGCCGAGATGTGGTAGGCGTCGCCGCTCATGCCGAACCCCGCGAGTTCGCACAGGACGCGCGCGCCGCGGCGTGCCGCGTGCTCCTCCGATTCGAGAACGAGCAAGCCGCATCCCTCACCCAGCACGAACCCGTCCCGGTCGCGGTCGAACGGGCGCGAGGCGCGTTCCGGCTCGTCGTTGCGGGTCGAAAGCGCCTTCATGGCGCAAAATCCGCCGACGGCCAGCGGCGTGACCACGCCCTCGGTCCCCCCGGCCAGCACGAGATCGGCGTCTCCGTGCTGGATCGCGCGCAGCGCGTCTCCGAGAGCGTGGTTCCCCGTCGCGCAGGCGGTGACCGTCGCGGAGTTCGGTCCGCGGAAACCCAGATCGATCGAGACCTGGCCGCTGGCCATGTTGATGATCATGCCCGGGATGAGAAACGGCGAGATCCGCCTCGGTCCGCGCTCGAGCAGGATGCGGTGCTGGGCCTCGAGCATGTGCAGCCCGCCGATCCCCGACCCGATGATCACGCCCGCACGATCGCGATCGATCCGCTCGAGATCGATCCCGGCGTCCTCGATCGCCATCCGCGCCGCGGCCAGCGCGAAGTGCGTGAAGCGGTCGTGCTTGCGCACGTCCTTCGGCGCCAGCCACCGTTCGGGATCGAAACCGCGCACTTCGCCCGCGATCCGGGACGTGAAGCCCTCGGTATCGAACTGGGTGATCGGGCCGATGCCGGGACGGCCCTCGAGCAGGGCCGTCCACGTACTCTCCGCATCCAGTCCGAGCGGACTGATCGCGGCGACACCGGTGACCAGGACGCGGCGCGCTGAGGGCATCACGACTCAGGCTGCAGCGCGTTCGGTCACGAAGTTGATCGCATCGCCGACCGTGCGGATCTTCTCCGCCTCCTCGTCCGAGATCTCGATGCCGAACTCCTCCTCGAGCGCCATCACCAGCTCGACGATCTCGAGCGAATCGGCGTCGAGGTCCTCCTGGAACGACTTGTCGTCCGAGACCTGGTCCGGTTCGAGTCTGAAGGACTTGGCAATCGTCTCGACAACCTTGGCACGAATCTCATCAGCCGTAGGCATCTTTCCGTTCTCCTTCTTCGTGAAACCGACGCGGCCGGTCACATCGCCATGCCGCCGTTGACATCGACAACCTCACCCGTGATGTACGTCGCCAGATCCGAGAGCAGGAACAGCACGGCACCTGCGACGTCCTCCTGAGTTCCCAGCCTTCCGAGTGGAACCTGCTCGAGCAGCCGCTGACGCGTCGCCTCCGGCAGCTCCCGCGTCATGTCGGTCTCGATGAACCCGGGCGCCACGGCGTTGACCGTGATCGACCGGGACGCCAGTTCCCGCGCCAGCGCACGGACCAGTCCGTGCAGTCCGGCCTTCGAGGCGCAGTAGTTCGCCTGCCCTGCGTTGCCGATGCGGGCGACGATGCTCGACAGCGCCACGATACGGCCGAAACGGCCACGGATCATAGCGGGGACCAGCGATTTTGTCACCACGAACGCGCCCGTCAGATTGGCGTCGAGCACCTCGCGCCAGGCCGGCAGGCCCATGCGCATGATCAGGCCATCGCGGGTCATGCCGGCGTTGAGCACGAGCAGGGAGATCCCGCCGTCGTCGCGGGTCGACTTCGCCAGCTGCTGGCAGGTCTCGGCGGCCGCTTCCGGCTGCGAGAGGTCGAGGGCGAGGCCGTGGGCCTCGCCGCCCTCCGCCCGGATCTCCTCCGCGACAGATTCCGCCGCCTCCAGCGTCCGGGACGTCAGGTAGACCCGCGCGCCGGCCGCGCCCAGCGACAGAGCGATCGTCCGGCCGATGCCCCGCGATCCCCCGGTCACGAGCGCCAGGCGGCCCGCGATTCCCGGAAAGACCGGCCCGGTCCCCGCGTTCGTCATTCCTCGCCTCCCTTACCCGCTGGTTTCCCCAAGGCGCGCGACCACCCGCTCGAGATCACCCGGCTCGCCGAGGGCCAGCATGTCGAGCCCGGGGGTGGCGCGTCTCGCCAGTCCGCACAGCACGCGGCCGCTTCCGATCTCGACCGCCACGTCCACTCCGGTTTCGGCAAGGCGGCGCATCGTCGCGACCCAGTGTACCGGTGACGCCACCTGGCTGATGAGCTTCTCGCGTGCGGCATCACCTCCGTTCACCGGCTCCGCGTCGACGTTCGCGATCACCGGGAACGATGCCGCGCCGAACGGGACATCGCCCAGGTGCGCCGCCAGCCGCTCGGCCGCCGGCTGCATCAGCGGAGAATGGAACGGAGCGCTGACCGGAAGCGGAATCGCCCGACGTGCGCCCGCTTCGCGAGCCGCTCGGCACAGGCGTTCGACTGCGGCCGCATGTCCCGCGACGACGATCTGGTCCGGTGCGTTGAAGTTCGCCGGGACGACGACCTCGCCGTGCCCTGCGATGCTCTCGCACAGCCCGGCCACCGCCTCGGCCTCGAGCCCGAGGATCGCGGCCATCGCGCCTTCACCGACCGCGACCGCCTCCTGCATCGCCTCGCCGCGGAGACGCACGGCCCGGACCGCGTCCTCGAACGAAAGCACTCCCGCCGCGACCAGGGCGCTGTACTCGCCGAGGCTGTGGCCCGCGGCGACCAGTGGCTGCCGCGCGACGCGCCGACGCAACACTTCCCAGGCCGCGATCGAGCAGGTCAGCAGCGCGGGCTGCGTGTTGCGCGTCAGACGGAGCGCCTCGTCCGGTCCCTCGAAACAGACACGCGACAGGCGCTCGCCCAGCGCCTCGTCCGCCCTGGCAAAGACCTCGCGGGCTTCGGGAAAGGACTCGGCCAACTCGCGTCCCATGCCGACCTTCTGGCTTCCCTGACCCGGAAACAGAGCGGCCCAGCCGTCCGTGCCTTCGGTCACGTGAACCTCCCCCACCGGCTGCCGGCGGTCTACCGGTGCGGCCCATCCGCGGCCCGGAGGCCACCGATCTCCCGCCCGATCTCACCGATCAGATCCCGTTCCTCGGCATGCGCGGCGACCCGCAGCGCGCTCTTGATCGCCTTGGCGTTGGACCGGCCATGGGCCACGACGATCACTCCCTTCAGCCCGAGCAGCGGAACCCCTCCGGTCTCCGCATAGTCCATCTTGCGCTTGAGGTTCCTGAACGCCGGCCGCATCGCGAGCCCCCCGAGCAGATTCAGCAGAGAACCGGTCGTCACCTGATCCTTGATCATGCCGTAGATCGCCTCGGCCAGACCTTCGGCGACCTTCAGCGCGACGTTGCCTACGAAGCCGTCGCAGACGACGACGTCCGCGACATCGCAGAAGAGCGAGTTCCCCTCGCAGTTCCCGATGAAGTGCAGCTTCGTCCGGCGCAGCAGAGCCGTCGTCTCGTAGAGCAGGTCGTTTCCCTTGGACTCCTCTTCACCAATGCTCAGCAGCGCGACCCGCGGCCTGTCCACGTCGAACAGGTGCCGCGCATAGTCGCTGCCCATGACCGCGAACTGAAGCAGATGCTCCGCGCGGCAGTCGACGTTCGCTCCGGCATCGAGCAGGATCGTGTAGCCGGCACCGCGACGCGGCAGCGGAGCCGGCAACGCCGGACGGTCGACCCCCTCGATGACACCGAGCAGGACCTTGCCGAGGGCCATCACCGCGCCGGTGTGCCCGGCGGAGACGAAACCGGCCGCCGTGCCGTCCCGCACGAGCCGGATGCCGACGTGGAGTGACGAGTCCCGCTTGCGCCGGATGGCGCGAATCGTGTCGTGGAACCCGATCACTTCGGATGCCGGAACGATCTCGACCAGACTCCGCGGCGCATCGGCGCCGGCAAGAGCCGGCTCGACCTCTTCGGGGCGTCCGACGAAGAGCACGCGCCGGCCCGACTCGTGCGCGAAGTCGACACCACCCTGCACGATCTCGGCCGGTGCGAGATCGCCTCCCATCGCGTCGAGGACCAATGGCCTGCGGTCAGTCAACGTCTTCGAGACCGGCTGCTCAGATGCTCTCTTCGATGCTCTTGATCTCGCGGCCCTTGTAGTGCCCGCAGGCGGGACACATCCGGTGCGGGAGCTTCCACTCCTGGCAGTTCGGGCACCGCTACAGCCCGGGGATCCTCAACGCGTCGTTCGCGCGACGCTTGTCTCGACGCGCCTTCGAATGTCGGCGCTTGGGATTGGCCATGCTCTCGTCTCCAGCGTGTCAGCTATTCGCTGCCACGATCTCGCTCGCCCCGCTCCAGCCGGGTGCGGAACTCGTACAGCTTCGCCCAGCGCTCCCGCCGGGCCTCCTCGTCGGCTTCGTCCCGCGCCACGGCCTCGAGCGCTGCGCGCTCGCATCGCCGGCCCACGTCGTCGCACACGACACGGTACGGCAGTGCGAGATCGACCTGCTCGCGAACGAGTTCGCCGAGATCGATCTCGGTCCCCTCGATCGGATAGAGGTCCACGGCGTCAGGATCGTCCTCCTCCATCGCCTCGAACTGGGCTCCGAACGTCCCTCCGGGACGAATGAACAGGCGCATTCTCCCCTCGACAGGATAGGCCAGCCGGGCCAGGCAGCGGCTGCAGCACAGGCTGACCTCGGTGGAAAAACGCCCCGCGCACTCGATTCCCCGCCGGGTGCGCCGGAGGTCGATCGCCAGCCGCGCCTCGGCGCACGAGACGACCTGCGCATCTCCCCACCTGAAGGCCGGCACCGTGACGATCAGGTCGAGATGCCGCCCCGTCGGGGCCAACTCACTGATATCAAACAGCATGTCCGCCCCTCGGAGCGCGCGGATTATAGCAGTACCGCCGCTCCGGGCAAGGTTCAGTCTACTCCGGATCCGCCCGCCGCACCGGTGGACGCGCGTCAGGCGTCCGAGCCGAGCAGCCGTTCGTAGTGACTCCGGACCAGCCGCACGTAGTTGCGCGTCTCGGGGAAGGGCGGGATGCCACCGTATCGCGCCACGGCCCCCTCGCCGGCGTTGTACGCCGCGAGCGCGAGGTCGAGGTCTCCGTCGTACCGCTCGATCAGCCGCTTGAGCAGCCGTGCGCCAGCGGCGATGTTGGCGGCCGCGTCGAACGGATCGTCGAGGGCCAGCGTCCGCGCCGTCTCGGGCATGATCTGCATCAGCCCGGCGGCCCCCTTGGGGCTGACGGCGAACGGATCGAACGCGGACTCCACCTCGACGACGGCGGCGATCAGCGCCGGTTCGAGGCCCGTGGCATCCGCCGCCCGGGCGATCGCCGCCTCGAGGTCACCGCCCGCCGCCCGGTGATCTCCCGGAAGGCGCCAGCGCGTGTCCGCCCCGGGCTCCTGCGGCTCGTCGAGGCTCCGCACCTCGGCGATCGAGGCGGCGGGCACGCGCATCTCGTTGCCTCCGCCGAAATCCACGACAGCCTGCTCCCCCTCGAACCGGACGGCTTCGGCGCGCAGCGTGTGGTGGCTGGCGAAAATCACGCGGACATCGGCCTGCGCCGGCGCGGTTGCCCCCGTGCCGATCAGGAGGAGAAGACCGGCCGCAACGGCGCCGGCCCGAGCGGGATCGTTCGGCATCGGGTGATCTATACCGCGAACGCCCCCGCGAGCCAAGCGGACTCCTCCACCGGATTCAGGAGCGCCCGAACGCCCGCTCGAGCGGACCCAGATCGATTCTCAGGGAGACGACCCTGCCATGCGGACAGTGGTGCGGAGCCTCGCAGGCATCGAGGCCCTGCAGCAGGTACTCCATCTTCTCCGGGGTCAGCGCCTGCCCCTTGCGGACCGCGCTGTGGCAGGCCACCGTCGCCAGCAGGTGCTCGAACAGGCCTTCGGCGGGCCGGCGGGACGCGCGACCGAGTTCCTCGAGGACGGCGAGCACCCCCTCGGCGGCGGTCTTCCGGCCCATCACCGCCGGAACCTCGAGGACGCGCAGAGCCTGGACGCCGAAGTCTTCGATCACGAACCCGCAGCGTTCGAGCCGTTCCCGATGCTCCCGGGCACGTTCCACGAGTTCCGGGCCCGGTTCGAGCACGACAGGAAACAGCGCCGCCTGGCGCGGGACCGGCCCTTCCTCGAGCTGCGCGCGGAGTCGCTCGTAGAGCAGACGCTCGTGAGCGACATGCTGGTCGACCAGCAGCAGACCCTCGCGGTCCTCCGCGACGATGAAGCAGTTCCGGAACTGGGCCAGGACGCGACGCGGGGGGCAGACGTCGGCTCCCGCCTCGACGGGCGCCGGCGAGTCGATCTCGACCGCCGGCGCCTCCTGCCGCCCCTGCGGCGATTCCCAGAGGGTCTGCCAGTTCGTCCGGGCCACGTCGGCGGGACGGGCGGCGGCGAGCCGGCCGCCGGCTCCCCCCTGCGGCCTGACCAGGCCCCCGGGAGCATGCGGTACCGCGGCCCGGACGCCGAGACCATCGGAGACCGCCCCGACGACCAGCGCGCGGACCTCGCGCAGACGGTGGCAACGCACCTCGGCCTTGGCCGGGTGCACGTTCACGTCGACCTCGTCGGCCGGGACCTCGAGCAGGATCACGGCAATCGGGTACCGCCCCGGCGGAAGCGTGTTGCGGAAGGCATCGGTGGCGGCGCGGATCAGGAAGCCGTCCCGCACGGGGCGCCCGTTGACCACGACCTGAATCCCTTCGCGGGTCGGGCGATGCAGGTCGGCGCGGCCGACCCAGCCGCGAACCCGCATCCGACCCGCCTCGGCGCGAATCGGAATCAGGTTCCGGCCCCACCGATCTCCGAGCAGGGCCCGCACCCGTGCCTCGTCGCTTCCCGGTGCCAGCTCGAGCACCACGCGCCCCTCGTGGCGTACCCGGAACCCGACGGCGGGCCGGGCCAGCGCGGCACGGCGGACCGTCCTCAAGCAGTGATCGAGTTCGGTCGCGGGAGTCTTGAGGAACTTCCGGCGTGCGGGGATGCCCGCGAAAAGCCCGCGGACGTCCATCGTCGTGCCCCGGGCCCGCGGGGCCGGTTCGCAGGCAAGCAGGCGCCCGTGATCGAGCACCACCCGGGTGCCCTGCCCCTCGGCAGGCGCCGTCAGCGCCGTGACGCGGGACACCGCCGCGATGGCGGCCAGCGCCTCGCCCCGGAAGCCCAGGCTCGCGACGTGGAGCAGGTCGTCGCCCGTGCGGATCTTGCTGGTGGCATGTCGCTCGAAGGCAAGGACCGCGTCGTCGCGCTGCATTCCCTCGCCGTCGTCGGCGACGCGCACCCGCTCGCGTCCCCCCTCCTCGAGTTCGATGTCGACCGTCCGGGCCCCGGCATCGAGGGCGTTGTCGAGCAGCTCACGGACGACGGAGGCCGGGCGCTCGACCACCTCTCCGGCCGCGATCCGGTCGGCGACCCGCGGATCGAGGACCGCGATTCTTCCCATCCCTGCCCCCTTGACGTCCGTTTCCCGGACCCTCAGACTGCCGCGGCCCTGGCGGCCCCGGCCAGGTCCAGGTGAGCCCCCGACAAGGCCAAGGCCCTCGCCATTATCGACGATCAGGCCGACCAGGGCCCGGAGGAATGCGCGAGCGGAGAGCTTCCGGTACGCCATCGAGGCGCGCTGCGCCATTTTGGCGCATCGCCAGGGCCCGAAAACAGGTGCTTTTCGGGGGGGCAGTCTGGCATGGGGTTTGCTCTATTGCGTGTGCCGGCGGCAGACACGCCACCCGGCCTTGATGGGGACTACCGACCCGGCCGAGACGGCCGTCAAAGCGGAGAACGACGAAATGTGGATTCCCTGGCTGATGAAGGAGAAGTCGCTCGACGACTTCGTCGACCACGAGGGCGAGACCCGGCTGTCCCAGCTGATGGAAGACCCGGGTACGGCCCGCCCCGAGGACGACGTGTTCAAGAAGGAACTCGTCGAGCTGACCCGCCAGGCCCTCAGCGAACTCCCGGAGCGGGAGCGGCTGATCCTGCTCAAGCGCTTCGGCGTGATGGGCAACGAAGAGATGACGCTCGAGGAGATCGGCAAGATCCTCGGCCTGTCCCGCGAGCGTGTCCGCCAGCTCGAAAAGGAAGCGAAGATGAAGCTGCGTGAGCGCCTCGGCTCCTTGCGCCGCCAGCTTCAGTTCTCTCTGACCTGACCTCCTCTCCCAGAAAATCCTGTGATGCGCCCCCCGCATCGCAGGTTCAGAAGACCCTCTTCTGACAGACCTCCTCCTCTGGTCCGGCCCGCCCTCCCCGGCGGGCCGGATGTCTTTTGGGCCGTTCCCGATGGCGCGCCACCCCGACCGGCGCATGGCGGCCGCTCCGGCTCGCGACCGTCGGACGCGAGTGTACGGCCGCCCACTCGGAGCCGTGCTCACGCACCTGCTCCCGGACCAGTCGCATCGCCCGCTCACGCGTCTCTGGAGAGTAGCTCGGAGACTTCTTGAGACTCAGGTATCGACGTCTCCGGAAAAGCCGGGGCGGCTGGGAAGACCGTCAGCGAAGACCGTGGGAGACGGCCTTGAGATCCCGGTAGTAGTTGAACGCGGGGTCCATCTCGGCCGTGTGGCACGACGTGCAGGTCGCGATCGAGATCGCTCCGTAGGGGCGATCGGGCGCCGCCACGTGGTCGCCTGCCGGTCCATGGCAGGCCTCGCAGCCGACGGACAGCAGGTGCGGCGTGGCTTCCGCGTCCGTGAACCCGCTCGGCTGCTCGAAGCCGGTCACGTGGCACGCGACGCAGTTGCGGCGAACCCGCTTCGCGTTCCGCTGCAGCGTCTCCCACGCCCTCGCGTGGGGCGTTCCCGACCAGTCCGCGACGACGGTGCTGTGGCATGCCGTGCAGCTTCCCGGCCCGAGGTAGCGCACCCCCTTCCCGGCCTCGGCGCCGTCCGGCGCCCCGCTGACCCGGGCGTTGCGCTCGGCTTCCTGGGCCGCCGCGAGCCGCTCCACCACGAAAGCCTCCATCTCCCTGTCCGGCGTCAGGTCGTCGCCAAGAGCCCTGACGCGGGTCACCAGCGAGGGGCGCCCCCCCTCTGGATCCGCGAACAGCTCGATCTGCCCGACGTTCTTGCCCTCGTTTCCGGCGTATACGATCGTCGTCCGACCCTCGCGGATCGCCTCGGCGGTCAGCGCCGAACCGTGCGCACCGAGAATCAGGTCGATCTCCGGCACGCGACGCGCGAGCAGCCGCGCCTCGTCGATCGACAGGAGCGCGAGGACCACGACCAGGTCGGCTCCCTGGCGAAAGCGGGGAAGAAACCGCGTCACCGCCGCTGCCGGAGCGTCTGTCACCAGTTCGTCGCCATCCGGCAGCGGTCGAGAGAAGGATGGGTTCTCGCGGGTGACGGCCAGGACCGCGACCCGCATGCCGTCGACCAGGACGACCGTCCCCGGAGACAGCCACGGCTCGCCGGTGCTGCGGCGGACGAGGTTGGTGCTGATCAGCGGAAACGCCGCGTCCTTCGTCAGCTCGAGGAAGGTCGGGACGCCCATCAGGAGGTCACGCTCACCGACTCCGCTCACGACGCAGCCGAGCCGCCCCATCGCCTCGACGAGGGCCCGCGTCTTGACCTCCCCGCCAGGACCGGGGGTATCGAAGAAGTTGCCGCCGTCGAGCCAGACCAGCGCGCTCTTCGGATAGGCCGCCCGCAGCCGGGCGGCGAGCGACGCGCGGCGATCGAGCCCGCCGAGCGGGAACCTCGCGCAGCCGCACTGGTCGAGGTATCCGTTGACCGCCCCGGTAAAGAGCAGGATCCCGTCCGGTGCCGACGACGCGCCCGCCGGGAGGCCGCCGCCCAGCGTCACCAGGAGCAGGATCCACCATCCCGCTGTCGTGCTCCGCTGCTGCATGTACCCTGTCGCCGCCCCTTCTCGCGATCCGGGTCCTGCACCGGCATCGGTGCCCGCCCCGGAGGTCGAGAATAGGCGCGCGCGTTCGCTGGCGCAAAGAACGGGATCCGCCATGAGTCAGCAGTCCCCCCCCTCCCTGGTTCTTGCCTCGGCCTCGCCGCGACGGGCGGAGCTGCTGCGCCAGGTCGGTCTTTCCTTCGAGCGATTCCCGGTCACCGTCGACGAACGGCTTCTCGCCGACGAGGATGCGCGCGCCGCCACCACGCGCCTGGCCGCGGCCAAGGCGCGCGCCGCGCTGGCGCACGGCCTTCCCGAAGGCACGTTCGTTCTCGCCTGCGACACCCTCGTCGCCTGTGACGGCACGGTCTTCGGCAAGCCGCGGGAGCCGGAGGATGCCGAGCGGATGCTGGCTGCGCTGGCCGGACGCTGGCACGACGTGGTCTCCGGGGTCGCCTTCGCACGCGCACCGGAACCGCCCCAGGTGGCGTGCGCCGTGACCCGGGTTCGCCTCGCCACGCTGACGCGCCGCGAGATCAGGCGCTATGTCGACGGGGGCGAACCGATGGACAAGGCCGGCGCGTATGCCATCCAGGGAGCCGGCACGTGGTTCGTCGAGGAGGTGCGAGGGTCGGTCACCAACGTGATCGGGCTGCCGCTCGAACTGCTGCGAACGTTCCTGGCCCGCGCCGGCCATCCCGGTCCGACATTGCGTGCCTCCGGCTGAGCGCTCCGTCCCGCAGGCGCCGTCAGTCCGATTCGTCCGTGAGGAACTTCTCGTACGCGTCGCGCGTCATCAGTCGCTCCACCTCGGACGGATCGGCGAGGCGGATGCGCACGAGCCAGCCCCCCTCCATCGGCTCGCTGTTGACCAGCTCCGGGGCCTCCGCCAGGGCCTCGTTGATCTCCACGACCTCGCCGGACGCCGGTGCATAGAACTCGGCGACCGCCTTGACCGACTCGATCTCCCCGAGCTGCTCGCCCGCCTTCACGGTCCGTCCGGGCTCTCCCATCTGGACGTAGACGATGTCACCGAGTTCCTTCTGGGCGAAATCCGTGACGCCAACGGTCGCGACCCCTTCGGCATCGACATGAATCCACTCGTGGTCCCGGGTGTACCGGCAGTCCTGCGGCTGCGGCATCGTGTCCTCCTCGTGCGGAATCAGCCCGTGCGCCTGCGCGCGCGGCGATAGAAGGGAAGCGGAACGACGTGTGCGGGGACCTTCCGCCCGCGCACGTCGATGGCGATCCCGCGACCGGGTTCGGCCAGTTCCTTTGGCAGATACGCCATGCCGATCGCCCTCTGCAAGGTCGGGGCGAACGAACCCGACGTCACCTCCGAGACAGCCTCGTCGCCGTCGTAGACCCGATAGCCATGCCGTGCGATCCCGGAGCCATCGAGTTCGAAACCGCTGCGGCGCCGCGAGACTCCGCGCTGTCGTTCGGCCCGCAGCGCGTCGCAGCCGATGAAGCCGTCCTTCGACCAGTCGATGATGAACTCGAGTCCGGCCTCGAGGACCGAGGTCGTGTCGTCGATGTCCTGTCCGTAGAGCGGAAGTGCCGCCTCGAGCCGGAGCGTGTCGCGGGCGCCAAGGCCGGCCGGCTTGAGACCGGCATCGGACCCTGCAGCGAGCAGCGCGTCCCAGACGGTCCCCGCATCGTCGGTCGCGCAGAAGATCTCGAAGCCGATCTCGCCGGTGTATCCCGTGCGAGCAGCACGGACCGTACGCCCCGCCACGCGCCCGTCGGCGAACCGGAACCACTTCAGCAAGAGCGGATCGAACCCCTCGGCAACCCTGGCCAGGATCTCGCGCGAGCGGGGCCCCTGGAGCGCCACGAGCGCCGTCGATGCGGAGACGTCCTCGACAGCGACGTCGAACCCGTCCCTGTGGTCGAGAAGCCAGGCGAGATCCCTGGCGCGGTTGGCCGCATTGACGACCAGCAGGTAGCGCCGCTCGCCGAGCCGGTACGCCAGGATGTCGTCGACGAACGCTCCGCGGTCCGTCGTCAGTGCGGTGTACGCCGCGCGTCCCTGCTCGAGGGACGAGAGTCGTGAGGGCGTGACCAGATCGACGAAGTCGGGCGCTCCCGGACCATCGACGACGACCTCTCCCATGTGGCTGACGTCGAACAGCCCGGCCGCCGTCCGCACGGCACGGTGCTCGGCGAGCACGCCCGAGTACTGCAGCGGCATGGAAAAGCCCGCGAACGGGACCATCCTTGCACCGAGTCGCCGGTGCCTGTCGTCGAGGGGCGAACGAGCCGCCGCCGCCTTGGGATCCTCGCCGGATGACATTTCCGCTGCTC
>JAJRXN010000069.1 GCA_024276295.1 Acidobacteriota bacterium | reverse complement strand
GCAACCCGCCACCGGACAACGGCTTGCCGGACGGACGCCCCCCGGGCGACCGTCACGACCGTCCGCATGCGGACACCTGCCCCGGACACCGTCCGGACACTCCACCCAGATACGCACCAACAAGCTGCGCTACACGTAGGGGGCCTGCCAGGCCGTCAGCGCTCGTCGATCTCGTGTTCGACCGTGCCCGCCGCCCGATCGACGTAGAGCCAGACCTTCCCGCCCGGCAGGCGCCCCCGCTCATGGCCGCTGCGTCCTGCCTTCGTGCAGCCCTTGCGGCCGCGTTGCCCGCAGGAGAGGGAGACACGCTTCCCGCCAAGGTCGATCACCCAACTGTAGGCCCAGGTCCCGCTCTCGTTGTGCACCACCGCCTCGACCAAGTTGGCGCCATCGGCGAGCAGCGGTCCGATGTCGACCCAGCCGTCCCGCAGCTCCTCCGGAGAGGCCACACGGCGGCCATCGAGCAGCAGTTCGAGGGTGTCGTCCGCCGCGCGCACGGTCACCAGCACCTTGAGGGACGGCCGCTCCTCCTCGCCGAACTCGATGCGGCGGATCTCGCGCCGCGGAATCGTCGTCCTCCGTCCGTCCTGGCGCTCGACCACGGCCCGGTGTTCATCGAGCGAGAGGAGCTTGCCGCGCACTTCCCCGCCATCACGCAGGACGACGACATCCTCGGCCAACGCCGCAAACGCCAGCAGACCGAGCAGTGCCAGCAGCGCGGCGCGGGACACGACGCGCCGCGGCACCCGACGGGACTCGCGAATCCGGGAAGCCACCTGGCTGCATCTCCTCTCGCCCGGTTGCACCACCGCTACGATGCCGGGCATCACGCATCCGGGGTTCGATTATGACAGGCCACGATCACGGCTCGCGTCCGGCCTCCATGCCGCGCTCGGCGGCGACGCCTCCGGCCGGCGGCGGCACGCCGGTGCTGCTCGTCGGCGACCGGCGCCTGGGCGAGGCCCCGACGCCTCATCGCGGGGACGAACCGCACTTCCGGCGCGCCGGGATCGCGTCGCTGCTCGACGGCGACCGGCGCACCGTGCGGGCGGGCGGGGCGACGCTCGCGGTCACGGCGCTGCGCGATCCAGCCCCCG
This sequence comes from Acidobacteriota bacterium, assembly GCA_024276295.1. Classification (GTDB taxonomy): domain Bacteria; phylum Acidobacteriota; class Polarisedimenticolia; order J045; family J045; genus J065. Next base: position 4,409 of record JAJRXN010000069.1, on the reverse strand, counting down.
CGATCGTGCTGGTCCCGGTCCCGCGTGACGCCGGCGATCGCCTCCTGCGGCGGGTCGTCGCCGAGGCGGAGGAGAGCACCCGCGCCCGGCTCTCCGGTCTGCTCGAGCGTGAGCCACTCCTCGCGGTCGAGGCCGCGCGCCCGAGCCTCGCGGCGACGTGTGATCTGCTCGCCCGCGTCGCGCCCGTTCCGCTGTCGGTGCTGATCCTCGGCGAGACCGGCGCCGGCAAGGAGGTCACTGCGAGGGCGCTCCACGCGGCCTCCGGACGGCCGGGGCCGTTCGTCGCGGAGAACTGCGCCGCGCTTCCCGAGAGCCTGCTCGAGGCCGAGCTGTTCGGCGTGCGGCGCGGAGCGTTCACCGGGGCGACCCGGGACCGGCCCGGACGGATCGCCTCGGCCGGGGGAGGCACGCTGTTTCTCGACGAGATCGGCGACGTCCCCCCAGCGATCCAGGCCAAGCTGCTGCGCGTCCTGCAGGAACGCGAGATCCGCCCTCTCGGCGACGACCACGCCCACCCGGTCGACGTGCGGTTCGTCGCCGCGACGCATCGCGATCTGCCGGCGCTCGCCCGGAAAGGCGCCTTCCGCCAGGACCTGTACTTCAGGCTGGCCGGCGTGACCGTCCGGCTCCCGCCGCTGCGGGAGACTCCCGCGGACCTGCCGTTCCTGGTGGCGGCGCTGCTGGCGCGCGCCGAACGGGACGCCGCGCTGCCGCGCCGGGCAGTCAGCCTGACGGCTCTTTCGCTGCTGACGCTGCTCCGGCTGCCGGGCAACGTCCGCGAACTGGACAACATCCTGCGCCGGGCGCTGACCCTGGCCCGCGGGCCGACGATCGACGCCGGCACGCTGGAGGCATGCCTCCCGGAAATGCAGGTCGACGCCGAGAACCTCGAGGCACACGCAATTCTCGAGGCGCTGGCACTGGCCCACGGCGTCAAGGCTCGGGCCGCCCGGCACCTGGGCTGGACGCGACAGAAGCTCTACCGCCGGATCGCCGCGCTCGGGCTCGAGGAGCGGCTCGCCTGGTCGAGCGCCTGCGCGAGGTCCCGCTCGAGGTCCTCGTAGGACTCGCAGCCGACGGCGATCCGGACCATTCCCGGCGTGATGCCCACCTCGGCGAGTTCGGCCGTGGACATCCCGGCGTGGGTCATCGAGGCCGGATGCTCGATCAGCGACTCGACGCCCCCGAGCGAGACGGCGAGCGTCATCACGCGCACCCGCTCGAGCAGCTTCACTCCCGCGTCGTAGCCCCCGGCGAGTTCGATCGCGATCATCGAGCCGGGACCGTCCATCTGGCGTCGTGCCAGCGCGTGCTGCGGATGGGAGGCGAGTCCCGGATAGTGGACGCCGCTCACCGCGGCGTGCCCGGCCAGAAACTCCGCGAGCCGCCGCGCGCTGTCCTGGGCGCGGCGGACCCGCAGCGGCAGCGTCTTGAGCCCGCGCAGCACGAGCCAGCTCTGGTGCGGGTCCATCGAGCCGCCATGGAAGGCGCGCATCTTCCCGAGTCGCGCGTGCAGCTCCGGTGTCCTGCTGACGATGATCCCGCCGACGACGTCCGAGTGCCCGTTGATGTACTTGGTCGTCGAGTGCAGCACGATGTCCGCGCCCTTTTCGATCGGACGCTGGAGCAGCGGCGAGGCGAACGTGTTGTCGCAGACGAGCAGCGCGTCGCCGGCATGGGCGATCCGCGTCATCTCCTCGAGGTCGGTCAGCTTGAGCGTCGGGTTCGAGGGCGTCTCCACGAAGACGATCCGCGTCGTCGGGCGCATCGCCCGTTCGACACGGCCGGCATCGGCAGTGTCGACGAAACTGGCCTCGATGCCGAAGCGGGACAGTTCGTTCTCGAGCAGCAGACGCGAGGGGCCGTACATGCAGTCCGTGGCGACGACGTGGCCGCCCGACTCGAGCAGCCCGAGCATCACGATCGACACCGCCGCCATCCCGGAAGCCGTGGCGAGCCCGCCGTGCCCCCCCTCGAGCGCCGCCACGCACTCCTCGAGCCGTTCGGTCGTCGGGTTGCCGAGGCGGGAGTAGATGTACCCGTCCTCCTCGCCGGCGAACCGGCGGGCCCCCTGGGCCGGACTGTCGAACGCGAAGGTCGACGTCTGGTAGATCGGCGGAGCGACGGCCCCGAAGGCCGGGTCCGGTTCCTGCCCGACGTGGATCGCCCGGGTATCGAACGCCCAGCCGGCGTCCCGCGGGTGCTGCTTGCCTCGGCTGCCCATCGCCCCTCCGTCCGCGGCCCGCATCCGGAACCGCTCGCGCTCCGGCGGCCGGCGAGGATAGCACTCCGCCTCCCGCGGCCGCCCGCCCTTGACAGGCTGCTGCGGCGTGCCAATCCTCGGCATCCCCCCGCCCGCGAGGACGTGCCGTGCGCAAGAAGGTGATCCTGATGACAGGCGCAGCCGGCGAGATCGGCCACTCGCTGATCCAGCGCCTGTCGGACGAGGGCCGGGCCGAGATCGTCACGCTCGATCTCAAGCCGCTCGACCCGGAGATCGCGCGGCGCGTCCGGCACCCGATCGCCGGCTCGATCCTCGACCGGGCGCTGCTCGAGACGATCCTCGCGGAGTACGCCGTCGAGACGGTCTTTCACCTCGCAGCGCAGCTCTCGACCCGGGCGGAGTTCTCGCCGGTCGCCGCCCACGAGGTCAACGTCAACGGAACGCTGAACCTGCTCGAGTTCGCCCAGGCGCAGGGGCGGGGACAGGGCCGCAGCGTGACGTTCCTCTACCCCAGCTCGATCGCCGTCTACGGCTTCGCGTCGCTCGAAGAGAAACACGCGGCCGGCCGGGTGCGCGAGTACCAGTACACCGAGCCGATCACGATGTACGGCTGCAACAAGCTCTACTGCGAGCAGCTCGGGCGGTACTACTCGCGGCACTACAGGCAGCTCGACGTCGAGACGGGCCGCTCCTGGGTCGACTTCCGCTCGATCCGGTTTCCCGGGCTGATCTCGGCGTTCACCGTCCCGTCCGGGGGAACGAGCGACTACGCCCCGGAGATGATCCACCACGCGGCCCGGAACGTCCCGTACGACTGCTTCGTGCGCCCCGACACGCGGATCCCGTTCATGGCGATGCCCGATGCGGTCGACGCCCTGCTGGCGCTGGCGGCCGCGGACCGGAGCCGGCTGACGCAGACGGTCTACAACATCGCCGCTTTCAACCCGTCCGCCGAGGAGATCCAGCAGATGGTGCTGGCGTCGTTTCCCGACGCGAGAATCGGGTACCGGCCCGACCTCAAGCGTCAGGCGATCGTCGATTCGTGGCCGGAGGCGGTCGACGACTCGAAGGCGCGCGCCGACTGGGGATTCTCGCCCCGCTACGGTCTCGAGAGCGCGTTCGCGGACTATCTGATTCCGAACATTCGCGAACGGTACCGGCGCTAGGTCGGGATCCGCGTCCCGGCGTAACCACGCCCGCCGGACCCGCATCCATCGGACACAGACGAACGGGGATCGCGATGCCCCGTCGAGGAGTCCGAACGATGACGGTCGAGAATGCCATCCGTGCCCTGGCCGGCAGCTTCGTGCTGATCGGTCTCGCTCTCGGGTACTTCGTGCACGAGGGCTTCTATCTGCTGACCGCCTTCGTGGGCGCCAACCTGCTGCAGTCGGCCTTCACCGGCATCTGCCCGGCGGAGTGGTTCTTCCGCAAGATCGGGCTCGAGCACGCGGCTTGCTCGACCTCCGAACCGTCTACCTCCCCCCGAGGATGACAACAGCCGCACAGCTTCCCCCGCCCCGGAGACCGCTGGACGTTCGCCGCTGGTTCACCAGGCACGCGGTCTCCGGGGCAACTTCGTCTTCTTGGCAGAGCGACTTAGGCGGGCGTATCGTCAGGTAAGGTCCGGGCGGGTCCCGTCCCGGACGAGGAATCCGCGATGACGCTCCGTGCCTCCGGCCTGCTCGGCGCCCTTCTGCTCGTCGGCTGCGGCGCCTTTCCCGCCGGCGACGCCGACGGCACCGTCCGGGCCGGCGACGACGCGGCGGAGGTGGCGATGTCGATGCAGCGCAACAACCTCGACCGCGAGTCGAGCCCCTACCTCCTGCAGCACAAGGACAACCCGGTGTGGTGGCAGCCCTGGGGCGAGGCGGCGTTCGCCGAGGCCCGGCGCCGCGACGTGCCGGTGTTTCTCTCGGTCGGCTACTCGACCTGCCACTGGTGCCACGTGATGGAGCGCGAGTGCTTCGAGGACGCCGAAGTGGCGCAGGCGCTCAACGAAGGCTTCGTGGCCATCAAGGTCGATCGGGAGGAACGTCCGGACGTCGACGCCCTGTACATGGATGCCGTCCATGCGATGGGCCGGCGGGGCGGCTGGCCGATGTCGGTCTGGCTGACGCCGGACGGCAGGCCGTTCGTCGCCGGCACGTACTTTCCGAAGCCGCAGTTCCTCGGCCTGCTGGCG